>JADHWZ010000039.1 GCA_016783225.1 Dehalococcoidia bacterium
CCCGGAGCATATGTTAATCACGCAACCCTTGCTCTCTCTAAGATGGGGCAAACAGATGCGGGTGAAACTGAAGCCTGAGGTCACATTGAAATCAAACGCCTGATTGAACTGGTCGCGGGTCGTTTGAGGAATCTGGTTCGGCAAGGCCCCGCCGACATTGTTTACGACGATGTCAATCTTGCCGAAGGCCTCAACTGTTTTGTCAGCCAGGGTCTGCAGTTGTACCTCGTCCGTGACATCACAGCGAACTGCGAGGGCTTGGACGCCGAATGCCTTTGCCCTTTCTACATTGGCCTGAATGTCCTTTTCTGTTCTCGCCGTGAAGACAACATTGGCCCCGGCTTCGGCAAACGTAAGTCCGATACATTGGCCTATGCCTCTACCCGACCCCGTCACAACGGCCACCTTACCGTCCAGTCTGAATCTGTCACCAAGCATTATCCCTCCTCTCAGTCTTCGGGACCGGAGGTCCCTTGATAGCCTGCTAGCATTATCTCACGATGAGCCTAAATTATCTACGCTGAACGTGCGCGGAGACAGGATGGCGAAACCGACCAGGGCGGCAAACAGAATGCTGTGCCGCAAGAGATATTGACATAATGCCATGAGCGTCCGCTGCTAAGATCGTCTGTGCCCTGCAATGAGAAACGCAAGCACAGCTACGACCATCGTGGCCATGGTGCGTTGCCCAAACCCATCGGCACCTGCGCTCTGATTTCCCCCGACCATTCTTCTTGACTCTTGCACTGTGAGTCCTGTAGCATACGTGGCGTACGAGGAACTTCGGCAAAGGACAGGCGTTATCTACATATGAGGACTTTGTTCTGTATTCGATGGGGGTATGCAGCAGTTTTACAGCATATTAATGGTCAGGTTTTCGGCTCACATATGACACTTGAACCTTACGGAGAAGGAGGAGTCTAGATGAAAGTTGTGGCCTTCAATGGTAGTGCCCGCAAAGACAGCAACACGGCGATTCTTATCAAACACGTTTTCGCTGAACTGGAAAAGGAAGGTATTGAGACTGAACTGATACAACTCGCCGGCAAGCCGCTTCGAGGCTGCCTGGGGTGCTACAAGTGTTGGATCAATTGTGACCAGCGCTGCGTTCAAACACGTGACGAGCTGAATACGTATATCCAAAAGATGATACAGGCCGACGGCATCATCATGGGTTCGCCTGTCTACGTTACGAGCGTGCCAGCGGAGATGAAAGCGTTGATCGACCGAGCCGGCATGGTCTGTAAGGGCAACGGCGGTCTTCTCCGGCGCAAGGTTGGTGCTGCCGTAATTGCTGTGCGTCGGGGTGGACAAATACATGCCTTTGACACCATCAACCATTTCTTCTTCATGAGCGAGGTTATTGTGCCAGGCTCCTCTTACTGGAACTTTGCTTTTGGCCTGGAGAAGGGTGACGTTGAACAGGATGCGGAAGGCATTCAGACCATGCAGGTCCTGGGCCAAAACATGGCCTGGCTACTGAAAAAAGTGTGTGGTTAGGGAATCAACCTTGTCTCCTGAGCCAACCAACAAGAGGTTTACATAATCCCTTCAATGGGTATGTGTTCCACTAGCAATCAAGACAGCTCCGCATCACCTTTTTCTCGATTGCACAGGGTGGTATTTGCGGTGCGTTTCTTCGGCATATCTGTCAGAGGCATGGACATACCGAGTAGTCGTAGCTACAGCCTCTTCAACAACGTGCCAGGCTAGCCCTGATTCGCTGATTTCTTCATATGTGCTACGTTTTCTTCTTTCTACCATGAAATGCCCTATGTACCTCTTTTAGATGCCTGTCGGTAACGTGAGTGTACACTTGAGTAGTCGTGATGCTTTTGTGCCCAAGCATTTCTTGAACAGAGCGAATATCAGCTCCACCAATCAAGAGATCGGTGGCAAATGAATGTCTTAAGGTGTGCGGACTCGCCTTTACTGGCAAGAAGCTGTGCTTGGCATATTTTGCGACAATTCTCTGGACAGACCTCGGGGTAAGCCGCATTTTTTCGCCACCTTTTGCTGAGTCTTCCCTGCCAGAATATCGAATGAACAGTGGCTTGAAGTAATCATCACGCGATTGGAGGTAACGCCCAATCCACTCCGCCGCAGTGTCAGAAAGGAATACGACCCGTGGCTTGCTCCCTTTTCCGATCACACCCAGCTCCTTGCCCTCAAGGTCTATCTGGTCACGATTTAGCCGTGCCAACTCAGAGACTCTCAGACCAGTGCTAAATAGAGTTTCCAAAATCGCCCTATCTCTTAAGCCCGTAACCTCGGACGTATCTGGGCTGCTTACAAGTCTTTCCATATCTTCAGAACCTAGAAATGTAACAGTCCTAGGGCTACTCTTGGGAAGCTCTATTTTATCGGGTGACAGTACAGGCATATCACGCTGAACCGAAAGATATCGCAAGAAAGCTCTCAAGGCAATAAGGTAGTAATTTTGAGTAACCTTTTTGAGCCGCGCGCCGTTCGCACCAGTGAACCGAGCTAGATACAACCTGTACCTTCTAATGAGTTCCAGGTCGATGTCCTGTGGTGTTGGCGATGACGAAGCTTCAGCAACCCATTCACTAAAGCGCTTCAAGTAGCGTTGATAAGCGTTGATGGTCAGGGAAGAGAAGTTTTTTTCAACCTCCAGGTACTCTATGAACTGTCGAATCGCCTCATCTAGGGTCATCAATCTGTCCTGAATGTCGTGTCGTATAATGCACCTTTTGCGACACTACCACTTCTCCGCCCTTTTGTCAAGCTCTTGACATAACTAAACTGACCGCAATAATGCTAATCGTCCTCCGACACCATATTTGCCTTGGTTTTCCACCACGCGTCCTCAAGAAAATTGGTCAAACGATTCGCGCTCTTGCGGTTTTACACCGGCTTCTTGCTCCAGCATACTTACCATCGACTCCAGCAATTTCTCTATTCCCCATCCCCTGGCGGCCGAGATAATCAACATGCCCTGGCTGCTCACCTGAAGCTGTTGCATAAGCTGATCTTCTTCCGGCCTGTCGCTCCCGAACAAGTCTATTTTATTAAGCACGGTAAGCCTCGGCTTATCGCCAACATTGAGCTCAGCCAGTGTGTCCTCCACCGTCTGACACTGCTCAGCCGCATTCTTATGGGTTATATCCACCACATGGAGCAGTAAGTCAGCTTCATATAATTCCTCGAGTGTGGCTCTAAAAGCAGCTACCACCGTATGAGGCAGCTTATGAATGAAGCCCACCGTGTCAGTTAGCAGTATAGGCTGCCTGTTAGGCAGGATTATGCGCCGGGTTACCGGGTCAAGGGTAGCAAACAGCTTATCCTCTACGAATACGTCAGCCCGACTCAGGGTATTCAGCAACGTGCTTTTCCCGGCATTAGTGTAACCAACGAGGGATACAATAGGAATGCCACTCCTTTTGCGCCGTCTTCGGTACAGGGCGCGGTGCTTGCGCACCTCCTCCAGCTCCCTTTTCAAACGATGAATCCTTTGCTGGACCAGGCGCCTATCAGTCTCTAGCTGGGTTTCCCCAGGCCCCCTGGTACCTATGCCACCCCCAAGCCTCTCCAGGTGACTCCACTGTCCAGCCAGGCGGGGCAACAAGTACTCGTTCTGAGCTAGCTCTACCTGCAGTTGCCCCTCACGAGTTTGGGCACGCCTGGCAAAGATGTCCAGGATTAAGGCAGTGCGATCGATGACCTTAAGCTGGAGAGCCTCCTCCAGATTGTTTTGCTGCAGCGGGGAAAGCTCATCGTTGAAGATAGCTACATCGTAGCCTGTCTCCTCCCTCAGGGCCACCAGTTCGCTTAGTTTGCCCTTACCCAAATACCTGGGTGATGGCCTGTCCAGCCTCTGCACCAGCTCGCCCACCACTTCAACGTCAGCCGTATCAGCCAGGCTTGCCAGCTCAGCTAGGGAATCCTCTATCGGCCACCTGTCCTTACGACCTTTTATCTCCACGCCAACAAGAAAAGCCCGCTCTTTAGCCTGTTCGGTGGAATAGGTTCTGTTGGGAATAGTGCCTCCTTTATGTTGGGTCTTTATGTCCGCTGGTATGTCGTTATGTCAGTAAATTATGTCCGCTGGCCTCTCATTATGTCAATAATTCCAGAAATAAATGGCGTGTTATGTCACCTTGAAGATCGCCATGCCGATAAACGGGCCAGTCCCTCCGCTATCTCAACGTCCGGCGTAGTCAATGAGAGACGTATATACCCCTCCCCAGACCTTCCATAGCCCGTACCAGGGGTAACCACTACCCCGACCTCTTCCAACAACCTGGTAGCGAATTCTGCCGAGGTGTAGCCTTCGGGGACTCTTGCCCATATATAAAGACTGGCTTTGGGTGGAGTGACCCGGAGCCCCATCTCCCCCAGAACCTTGACCATCTCGTTGCGCCTTCGCTCGTAAATCGCATTATGTTCCTCGATACACCCTTGATCTCCTCGCAATGCTTCAATAGCAGCATATTGGATAGCCTGGGGAATCCCTGAATCGAGATTCGACTTGATCCTCATCAGAGCATCCCGCCATTGGGCATTACCTACTGCCATTCCTACCCGCCATCCTGTCATGTTAAAGCTCTTGGATAACGAATGAAACTCTATACCTACTTCTTTGGCCCCTGGCACCTGCAGGAAGCTAACCGGCCTATAGCCGTCGAAAGCAACCTCGGTGTAAGGAGCATCATGACAAACCACCAGGTCATACTTATTGGCAAACTCAACCACCCTCTGGAAAAAGTCGATCCCAGCTACCGCTGCGGTGGGATTGTTGGGATAGTTCAGCCACAATAACTTGGCACGCTGAGCTACTTCGGGTGGTATTTGCTCCAAGTCAGGCAGAAAGTTGTTCTCTTCGGTCAAAGGCATGGAATAGGACTCACCACCAGCAAGCATGGTGCTGACAAAGTAAACAGGGTAGGCTGGGTCAGGAACAAGAGCGATATCCCCGGGGTCAATGAAACAAAAGGCAATATGCCCGATCCCCTCCTTCGAGCCGATAAGTGGCAATACCTCTGTATCAGGATCAAGGATCACCGCAAAACGCCGCTCATACCACTCAGCGATAGCCTGGCGAAACTCGGGTAATCCATAGGTCTCGGGGTACCTGTGGTTGGCTGGATCTGCGGCCGCCTGACATAATCGCCGGATAATATGGGCAGGCGTAGGGATATCAGGGTCGCCTATGGCAAAGCTAATAACCTTCTCTCCTCTGGCTTTCTTCTCAGCAATCTTCTGAGAGATCCCTACAAACAGATAGGGCGGCAGGCCTGCAACGCGTTTGGAGACTCTCATCATTCCTCCAGCAATAAATCTCGATCCGGCCACTCACCGGTGAATACCAGCTCAGCACCGCCGCTAAGATACACCTCCCCTTTTCCATCCCACACCACACCTAACCGACCTCCAGGCAATATCACGTCAACCTCACTATCTACATAACCGTGCAACTGTGCTGCAACAGCCACGGCACAGGCACCGCTGCCACAGGAAAGGGTCTCCCCTGCCCCCCTCTCCCACACCCGGGCTATTATCTCGCTGCGGGACACAACCCTGGCTATTTCAAAGTTCAAACGTTGCGGAAACAGATCGTGATGCTGCATGATGGGGCCCAACTCCGATAAGGGGAAATCAGCCAATTCCTGGACAAAACACACCCCGTGAGGATTGCCCATGGAAACAAAGGTCAATAGCAACTCTCGACCCCCTGCGTTGACGGGATAGTCAACGACAGGTATTATGTCAACTGTCACCGCCACCGGGATCTCCTCAGGACGGAACATGGGCATTCCCATATCCACCTGAAATCGACCGTCAGAGTGCGATTTGATCCTTTTGACACCAGCAGGCGTTTCAACGGTTAGCTCTTTATCTGCCTCAGCCAGACCGCGGTCAATAACATATCTGGCAAGGCACCTCAAGCCGTTGCCACAGATCTCAGCTTCCGAGCCGTCGGAGTTAAATATCCGTATGCGGAAATCGGCCAACCTTGATTTCAGCAGCAGTATCAGCCCATCCCCGCCAACAGCAAAGCGGCGCTGACACATGCTCCTGGCCAGCCTCTCCCAATTTCGCTCCAGGTTTGAGGCGTCTATCAATATAAAATCATTTCCTGTAGCTTGCAGCTTGGCGAAGTCCATACCATAATACCTCAACCCACCAGTGTACGAACCGATTGTAGCAGGAGCATACTGGACAGGCAAGTGATGCCTTATCCCTGACCTAAACGTTTTGCAGAAACAACTGATTTACCTCATCTGCCTGAACACCATTCAATGATGCGCGCAAACCCCTTGACAAAGCGTAAGGCTAGTGTTAAACCTACTGTATAACATAAACAGAGAGGCCAACAATATGAAAGCTGAACTACCGACCAAAGACATCCTGGACTTTGCCAATGAGAAGTTACTGGAGAAGTCTCTCCAGCCAGTCACCCGGCGGACACTCGACTACTGGATATCTATCGGGCTAATAGACCATCCCAGGAGAAAAGGTAAGGCAGGCCGCGGCCTGTTCCCGGACTCTGCCAAGCTTGGTGTGGTATGCATCAGAGAATTGCAGGAACGTTTCAATTTCACGCTGGCTGACATCCGTGCCTTGGTGGCCAATGATTCGAGATTAGAAGACGTCCTCAACCTAATGACCGAAGTCGAGGAGACCTACGGACACCCCCTGGTGCCCTATGCTCGGCCATATGCCTGTTCCCACCATGTCGGTGGTACCGAGGTCAGAGACGAGGCCGCCGACTTCTACATCGCTCACCGCGTAGCAGAGGGAGATGAGGAGCTTGGCATAGCTGAAGTAACCGCGCTGGTGGGAATAGACAGTCAATCAGTCTTGGATATGGCCCGCAGCCGTGAGCTACCCTGTCACGGCAGCCTTCGGCTGAGATTTCTCAACAGTGAAATCGGTGAGTGGATAACGAAGAGTTCTTCTCCCGTCCCTACTGTGTTTACCGACGTCATGAAGCAACTAATCGACCTCACTAATGAGCTGCGCCGGATCGACAACCTCGATACCGTGCCCGAGAAGTCCCGTGAGTGGCTAACATATTGGATTGATGCAGTGGATGGCGATTTATGGCGGCTCAGACGTCTTTGTCATGAGGCGGGAATGAGGGAGAAGAACCTGAGTTCGGACCTCAAGACATAGTCATGGTTATAGCTTTTCATTAGGCCGCATGGTTCAGTGCAGAGCGCTCTCACTTGCTTTTGCCCAACTGCGACCTCAGATACACCTCCATGAACTCGTCCAGGTCCCCATCCAAAACTGCCGTAGTGTTGGCAGTTTCATGGTCGGTGCGGTGGTCCTTCACCATCCTGTAGGGATGGAGAACATAGCTTCGGATCTGGTTGCCCCAACCGGCGCTGAGGTGCTCACCTTTAAGCCTGGCCCTTTCCTCAGCTTCCTTAGCTCGCTCCAGGTCCAGGAACCGAGCCTGGAGGACCTTAAGGGCTACCTCCTTATTCTGATGCTGGGAACGCTGGCTCTGGCAGGAAGCCGTCAGACCGGTAGGAACATGAGTAATGCGAACCGCGGAGCTGGTTTTCTGCATGTGCTGCCCACCTGGCCCACTAGCCCTGAAAGCTTCTACCTTCAGGTCGTCGGGGTTCATGCTTACCTCCGTAGCCTGCCCCACTTCAGGCAGAACCTCTACCAGGGCAAAGGAGGTGTGTCGCGCATGGTCAGCGTTAAAGGGCGAAAGGCGGACAAGCCGATGTACACCGTGCTCCGACCTGAGATAGCCGTAGGCATAGTTCCCCTTGATCTCCAGCATGGCACTCTTTATGCCTGCCTCTTCCCCGGGAGACGTGTCCCATAACTCGGCACGATAACCTCGCTTTTCTGCCCACCTCATATACATTCTGAGCAGCATCTCTGCCCAGTCCTGCGACTCGGTACCCCCGGCACCCGCATGAATGGCCAGAATCGCATCCGTTTTGTCATATTCGCCACTGAGAAGTAGTTGAAAATCAAGCCTATCCAGTTGGGAAGAGACCTGGTCGATTTCAGAGCGGATCTCCTGCTCTAAGGATACATCCCCCTCCTGAACAGAAAGGTCGACCAGCTCGGCTAGTTCGTTGACTTTCTGTTCCAGCTTCTGCCAGCTTTCTGTTTCCTCTTTCAGGGCACTAAGCCGACGCATGACCTCATTGGCACTGGTTGGGTCCTGCCAAAACACAGGCTGGCCAGATTGCTTTTCTAGCTCAGCAATCCGCTTTTCCTTGCTAGAGATGTCAAAGATGCACCATCATAGCAGAAATTCGATTTCTCAGATCCTCCAGTTTTTCTTTCTCACTTTGCATTTCCGATCCACCTCGCTTCAAATAGGTAAGAGCCAAGTTTCTAGAAAAGTCTGCTTTGCTCTGCCGCTGGCTACTTGTTGGGCAGACGTCCGGAGGCAGCCAGATGAGCCAGGCGAGTTGGCTCGGGCAGGCGATAGCCTCGACAGCATTTCATTGCCCATGACAGGGCCGAGGACAGGTCCACCTTGTGCCCAATAGAGATATAAACTGGCTTCACCCCTGCTCTGGTACGCAGTGCCGCACCAATAACCTCGCCATTGTCCCTTATCTCGGCAAAGCTGCCGGGAGCTTCCTCTACCGTCTCATGTGTTCCGCAAAGGATAGACTTGGCGCAGCCAACGGTAGGTGTATCCAGTAGCAGTCCAAGATGAGAAGCAAGACCGAACCGCCTCGGGTGGGCAATGCCCTGGCCATCTACCAAAACCAGGTCCGGGACGGTGGTTAGCCGCTCACAGGCAGCAAGAACCAAGGGCGCCTCGCGAAAGGACAGAAGCCCGGGCACGTAGGGAAAGTCGACTCTCTGCTCTGTCACCTTTGCCTCCACTACTGCCAGATCAGGAAAGGACAGGACCACCACTGCACCAACGGCCATCCCGCGGCTGGAGGGCGCAGAGATATCCACCCCGGCGACAAACTTTGGCAGGGCAAGCTCGTTGCTCCTGGAGACCAGACCCGCCAGCCTCCTCTGTATGGCCTGCGCCTCGGCTGGCGAGACCTGCCACGGATGTAGCTGCTGGACCTGCACTTCTCACCGTGTAGGGAATGACCTTTAGGTCGTTCCGCTGCTGCTTGATTATAGTCGCTGGGCAGTATTCTAGCAACTTAGAGCGGCCGGACGGTTTTGGTCGGTGTCTTACGTCAACAAGCGACACAGCCGAAAGAACACGCACGTCATTAGTAGTGTATTGTATTGCAGGGTGTTTGAGTAGCCGGGATGCCCCGGACGTTGGTGTAGGACGGTTCACTGCTGCCTTTATGCGTCTCTCAACAGGCCCTCTATAGCCACTTCAGCTCTAATTGGCCTTCTTTGGGCGGTTTGGTGGGGTGGAAATACTTGACGTTCTCGCCCCATATATTCAGCCATCGCTCTTGCTGTCCCTCGGTCCAGTTGCTGCCGATCTGTAAGAGCTCCGCAAGTAGTACTCTTAGGCTGGGATGCAAGTCGTGTTCCAGCCTCATATCCTGAGTCGTCTTATCTGGAGGTAGCTCCTCTTCAGGCAGCCGCCGCCTGGCAGGTCGAGTCCGTTTCTTGGCTTCATTTGTCCTCTTGGCGGTCCTAGTCTTCTTTGTTATGTGGGGCGATAGTGTAATGCCACAATACTCGGTGGCATGAATGAAGAATGCCTGTGCCTTACGCAGGGTTTCGCCACTGATAGAGTAGGTGCGAAAACCCTCTTCCAATTGACCCGGCGTTGCCTTTTGCAAATCAAGGCCCTGAACTGCGCCTGCATAACATTTCAACAACTGTTCACGAATAATTGCCTTACGTTCATCTGTTTTTTTCGCCATGTCTTGCAGTTTGCGTTGCGGTCGATTATTGTCATCAATCAGGCCCAGAAAACGCAAAGCACCTATAAGTTGGGGCCCGGTTGCACCTGATAGTCTTTCACCCCAGAAGCTCCGATCGAGCCTGTCTGGTATAACAACAATATCATGTAGCCATTCCAGGAAGTTCAGGAAGGTACGGAAGGACACATAAGGCGGTTTAGCCGATTTGCCATTCTGTGCCATGGTCTTGCCCCCTTGTCTGGTATCAGTCTCCCAGTGGTATCATAGCATACCATACCACAGGCCGTGCCGGTAGTGCCATCTATGGGGCAAAAACAACAAAGGACACCTCAGGTGACATAGCTGATTTGCCATTTTGTGCCGTAATTCTGCCCCTTGGCCTTTTGGCATCGTTTTGCCAATGGCATTATACCATACCGCACACCACAATGGTCATACCAGTGTGGGACAAAACTTTGGGCATGGGTTTTGGCTCCGGTATACTTTAGGCATTGCGAAAACCTCTGTCGAACAAACTATAGATGATTAGCGAGGTGGTCACAGTGGTAATAGAGACGAAAGGAAACAATATGCCCCAGTTTTTGCAGGATCATGCAGATACAGGGCTGAAACTTGATTTGCTGCGCTTCTGGAGGAAATACCCTTACGCCAAATTCACCTGCGGTATTATAGCTCGTGCTGTGGACTGCAGGAGAAGAGTAGATGTAGAGGAAGCCCTGGAATGCTTTGTCAGGGCCGAGTTACTCGAGGAGCACACCCGGCAAGGATTACGTCTGTACTGCCTTACAAATGATCCTTTGAAGCGACAGGGAGTTTTTGACTGGGTCACAAATTGAGGCAATCTTGAACCTTTTGCAGGAAGTCATGAGTACCAGAACTGATGCCACTCTGACGATGGTCAAACAGGAGGTTGTTTATGCAATGTAGTCAGCAAAGTTGCCGCCAGATACACTGTGAACAACAAGACAGAATGGTTATGCCGCCAAACAGGATAATCTGGAGTATATGTGAAGATGACGTTCTGGCGGTAGCTCATGATAAGGGCATTCAACTGACTGAACAGCAACTGGATGATGTTGCCAAATATGTTGATAGCGGGCTCAGCGCTGTTTGTAACTGGTTCATGCTGGTAGAGATGGCATTGAACGAGGCCGTCAGACAGGGCAGCCGAAGGCTACCGGAAATCCAGAAAACGATGGCTAGCAAATGAGAACACGCCATGTAGCAATGTCTCTGGTCATGGCCCTGGTAGTGTTACCGGAGCCTGTAACCAGTATAATGGCAGTGATGTTCATCTGCATCTGGTGCCTTTTGCGGAGGAAACGACGCAGGGCTCTCAATTTCTTTGATGACAGTCCCGAGGTAACGGAGACCTAAAACTATAGCTGTAGCAAAACTCAAGCATTTTTGAAGTAAATGAGGAGGATCTGTAAGTCATGACAAGCTTCAGGACAGGCGACAGAGTCAAGGTGAAAGAGCAAGCTTCTTCGGGATACCATGGCCGCACAGGGACGGTAGTTCGCACCGAGGTCCGTGGACTCGCTGTTACATATGAGGTTTCCTTCGATCAATCTCAAGTTCTACTATCTACAGGCAATAGATTCTTTGAATATGACCTCGACCCAGTAACTAGCCACTAACCCTTGGGCAAACCCATTACTACCCTTCTGTGGCCAGAATGGGAGAAGATATCGGCAAAGATGGCGAGTTTGCCACAGTAATTCATACGCCCGTTCTTCTCCGGGAATGTAGCGACCTTCTGAACATTCGGCCTGGAGGGCGTTACATCGATTGCACTGTGGGAACAGCCGGTCATGCCGTGGCTTTTCTGGACAGAAGCTCGCCAGGAGGCCGACTTCTAGGCATAGACAGCGATCCCACAGCAATCGACATAGCAAAGAACAGACTCAAACCATATGGCGAAAACGCTGTCTTGGCTAATGAGAACTTCAGAGACTTGCAGAACATCTGTGCCAGGTACGGTTTCCATCCGGCGGACGGTATCCTGTTTGATTTGGGAATGTCCTCGCTGCAGCTAGACGACTCTAATCGAGGGTTCAGCTTCAGATTTGATGCGCCACTTGATATGCGTTTTAGCCCAACACAACCGACAACAGCAGCTAGCATTGTAAACAAACTTTCAGAGGCTGAGCTTGCTGGCCTTATTGAGAAGTATGGCGAGGAACGCCGAAGCCGCCTGATAGCGAGAAATATTGTCGCCAGCCGTCCGGTCAACACTACCCTCGAGCTGGTTGACGTGGTAAAACAGGTGGTGGGGAGAAGCGGCAGGCTTCATCCAGCCACCAGAACCTTTCAAGCGCTGCGCATTGCCGTTAATCAAGAACTGACAAACCTAGAAGAAGCCTTGAAGCAAACCATTGACCTCCTGACACCCGGAGGCAGGCTGGCCGTAATCAGTTATCATTCTCTGGAAGACCGCCTGGTCAAGAGGTTTATGCACCAAGAATCGAAGGGTTGCCTCTGCCCTCCAAATGTACCGGTGTGCACCTGTGGGCATACTACCACTCTAACGCTCGTCAATCGGAAGATTGTCACGCCTTCATCTGCCGAAAGGAAAGCCAATCCACGCAGTCGCAGTGCCAAACTCAGGGTTGCACAACGCCTGTAGTCGGTATTGTGCCTGTGGCTACTATATAGCTAACATACATATATATAATATGTATATCCCCCTTAACGGGCCAGATTGCTGGCCTTCCAGGTCAGCCACCATATCAAAGAGGCGTTCGACCTGAGTGAGAATATTCTGCGTCGGCTTTTGCCGTCCCTTACCCCGACCCCACAACAGTCCTCGGTTTCTTTTCCATCACACAAAACCTTCCCCAATTATCGGGTAAAACAGAGTTGAGCAGAAGCAGCCCTCCTCCGATGGCTCTGTGTGACAGACATATAAGCATAACAGTAGCACCCTATCAGAGAAGCGGGTGCTTCGCCTAGTGCTTAGTTGCAGAAATAGGCGTTACATCCTTCATGCCTGGCGAGCGTCTGCTGAATCGCGAAACGGCCCAGTATTCACCACGTTGTCATTCCTGCGGAAGCTCTCAGAGTCGCCGCAGGAGACAGGAATCCATCGCGGATAGCCTGCACATGTCCCTGGATTCCCCTCTCCCTAGGTCGCCAGAGGCGACTCTGTTGACCGAGTCTACGAGCCTGCGCGGGAATGACACAAGACGTTACGCGAACTTATGCAACTAAGCACTAGTTTGCTCCCACATATCGTCTTATTAGCCGACTCGTAGATCATTCACTGTGAATATTTTCTGACTTTCTATTTCAATTTGGGAATAATTTGTGAGTTTTGCAGAGGTACCATCAAAAGGTGTGGAAATAGTTAGCGGCAGCGAGTACTCTTTCTGTTAAGACAAAAACAAGGAAGGAGGTACTCACCACCGCCATGGGAAAGCAAACCACAAATGGAGACCAGCCGTCAATTGTTGTC
>JADHWZ010000040.1 GCA_016783225.1 Dehalococcoidia bacterium
CCCCTTCCCTGCCAGATGTAGCAGTAGAAGTCCTCGGCGAGTTGTACGGACCGATGCCAGCTAGACGATTGATAAGCCATAGCTTTGAACCCAACAGAATTATAAGGTAAAATGGCGACAGAAACCAAACATTGGATTCCAGCGAGATTTGAGAACTGTGGGGGAAATCAAGAGCGCCTGGGAAATCGCCCGGGAAAAAGCCGATAAACTAGGTGAGCTCTCAGCAGAGGAACGTCAGAAGCAAAGACAAGACAGATGCCGGTTGATTGGCCAGTCACTTGCTGAGAAGTACGTTAGTCAGCACGACAGTCAACCTTTGGAAACTGAGCTAAGAAAACACGACAGCGAAGATAGAGACCTCATAGGCCGTGCCGCTCTTCAACGGCTTGTCGAAGGGATTGACCTGGGGTTTGGTCACATGCTAGACAAAATAGGCCAGGGCATTCTCATGTTGGCCAAAACCGAAACGGCAGCGAAAGCTTCGGAGGGAATAAAGGAGCTTTTCGTCGAGTACGGGGAGGCCGAAGAGGTGGAAAGGCAAGACATAGAGAGAGCCGGCAGGGAGATGCTCCACCAGCTAAGAATCTCAGGCACAGCTATCAGCCAGGTCAACATTCGAGCCAAAGAGGAATGGCAGAAAAAGATGAGCCAATTGGCTCGACCTTTCGAAGAGCGACTAAACAGGCTCAAGCAAGACCTTCTGGGCAATGCACGTGTTTAGAGCCGCTTTTCATCTACCATAGCCTACCCCCCATATTTTGAGACGATTGCCGATTATCTCTGTTTTAGCACCGAACCTGCCCAGAACATGCTCCACAAGCCATAAGTTAGCCTCAATATGATCAGTCACCTGAGGTATCACGTATTCTGTGATGCCCTCAGCTAAGGCCGCATACACTATCAGTTGGTCTGCCAGGAACCTATCAACAGTCGCTCCGGAGCTAATATCCTCAACAAGATTGTTTGCCACATAGCTGCCAATACCTTCAGCGCGCCTTCCTTTCCTCCCCGCCCTGTCCGAACCAAGAAGACAGCCGCCGGCCTTTGCCCAGATGGCCAGAGCAGCACCCTCATGGCGGGCCGTACTATCATAAAGGGACTCTATCCTGGCATCATAACCTTGCTGTCTCAACGCCCGGTCACACTCCTTTGCCATTCTGTCACTAACCCTGAGCTTCCTCAAATGCGAAGAAAGTGCAACTCCTTGTACTTGTTCCATCTCACCGCGGACAAGAAGCCTGATGGGTTCGAGCTTACCGGCCACCGGTTCCACGCTCACCTTGATGACGCCATCACCTTGCTCAGCGTACCCAGGGCGCTCGATTTCCAGGCCAACACATATTCCCATCTTCCGTAGGGTAGGAAAAAGAACGTGTTTCATATGATAAGCCGAAGGAGCGAAGTCCTGAAACAGGCCGCCCGAGATACGGAAGGTAGTTGGTTCCCCTGCAAAACAGGCCAAGGGCAACACGGTCATAGCCAGCATGGTAGTTGAGCCGCCAGTGCCTATGTTCCAACTGTAGTAGCCGCCTGCTATCCCTCTCCCTGGCCTGTATTCTATTTCCGTTGCGCCAATCTCCACCCCCTCTACCTCACCCTGAGACATATCCCGGCAAGATAGAACTGCCTGCCGATGCTGATGGCGCAAGCCAGGCTTCTCCCTGCCCGCCCGGATATTCCACATATGCAAGTTCTCGGCCAGCAAGGTAGCCAAGCTGACTCCATGACGAAGCAGTGTCCCACTGCCTGACTTGACTGAACCGTCTAGCTCTATCACTTGACTTGGAGGCCACCCCTGCCGAAATCACAGAGTTCGGCAAACTCTGAAGCGAAAGGCAAAAAAGGTGACGAGCGGAATTGAAGGAATAGGCTATCCCTGAATGAGTCTGTGGCCGGCACCCTACGCTAGGCTCATAGCCTGAAGCAAAGCAGAATCTACATTCGTATGGGTATCTTCGGTCAGGCTTTCGACTATCACATTTGTCACCTGGAGCAACCTATTCTGCTCAGCATCTCCCAGATGCTCTACCAGTTCCTCCACCCGTCTCCCTAAGTGGACTTGCTGCTCCAGAGAAATCTTCTTTGACCGCGGCAGCGCCAACAAAGGATGAGCAAACAGCGTTGGCCTAAGTAAAGCCGTCTGATAGGTAAACCTGGCCTGGCGGTCTGTCTTGGCCGTTTTCCAAGCCAGTTTCTCTTGCTCCGAGGGTTGCAACCACTCCAAGGCAAAAGCAAACTGGCAACCAATGTAGTCATGCCGCACCAAGAATCTGGTTGCTTCAAAATCCTTGACAGCCACAGACAGGTCACGAAGAGCCTGGTCCAGCGCAGTCGAATCAATCGCCTTAATCATAGCTGTACGGCGGCAGTCCTCAGGAATTCTGAAAATGTAGTACTCCAACGATCCGTGGAGGACACTGTGAGCTGCCTCGTGTCTCACGGCCCCAAGCCTGGCCAATCTGCTAAACCTGGCTAGATTCTCAAAGCAGAAGATTATTCGTGGGTAGCCTCGCCAGGCATCGTGAGCGCAAATAGACTCCTCATCACCGCTGGTGGTTATACCTAGCTTGAACTTCTCGTCCTTGAGAAAAGCCCGCATCGTGCTTTCCCTGTCCACTATATGAACGTCGACCTTGTATGGAATCCTCGAACCGAAGCGTCGATAGCAATCGCGCAGCGCGCCAGCTACTTCTCTCCTGACACCCCAGGGAATACGCCCCTTGGTGATGAGATTCAGTTCCACCTTCACCATGTCCGATGGCAACAAAGATAGCAATGTTAGCCTGCAAAGTCAATCATGTCTGCGACTATGTAAGGCGAGTGCAGGGAATGCCCGTGAAATGAAGGAGGTTCTATGGAGGAACCAGATTGATCCTGAGATCTTACCAAAGGGATGGCGCACGAAGAGTCAAGCCTTGCTGCGATTCGCTGGGTCCCTGAGAGCAGGCTTCAGAAGGCAGCATGACCCCCTGGCAAGGGACTTGAATGACCGTGATCGCATTTCGTCCTGCCTAGCCTAGATGTATAATTACAGCAACATGATTTGGCTGTTGTGGACCTCCATCAAGCAACTGAGCTTGCTGGTGATTCTAGCAAGGTAATCGAGCCGTCGAGTATCCCCCAGTTCAAGGGATCAAACAACGTATGAAGTGGCTCAGTGAGAAAACACAACCCATGTTCAAGAATCTAAGGGCTTCCATTTTCTTGGTATACAAGGCTATAAGCCGAGGCAGCAAAGGCACCCTTGCCCTGACAATTCTGGTTATCACACTCGCCTTCGTCAACATCACCTTCATTTCATCGATACTGAGTGGCGCTGTGGACCTTGCTTACCAGCAGGCGGTAGACAATTATGTTTCTAACATAGTCATCGAGCCTGGCCAAGACGAGGACTACATCAAGAAGGTAGCTTCTCTCAAGACAAGAATAAGCATGATCCCAGGCGTGACAAGCTGTTCGTCTCATTACTCACTGGGTTCAACTATCACCTATGATGTGGACAAAGACGGTGATGATGTGAGGGAAATCTCCTGGACCGTGAAGTCAATAAACCCCGAAGAGGAAACCAAGGTAACGAATATTCATAATTTCATGGTGGCCGGTCGATATCTGGATAAGTCAGACCGTGACCAGGTTATCATGGGCAGAGAGGTATCAGGTGGCTATGGCGCTGGTCTGGAGATTCAATCACTTAAGGGAGCAGAAGTCGGCGATGAAATAACAATACACTATAGCAACGGTATCACGCGCGACTACGAGATAAAGGGAATCTTCGTGACACAATTACCACTGGCGGACATGGCTGTCTTTGTTACTGAGAAAGAGATGGAGTCTGTCCTGGGCGTACGCGACCGAGCGTCGGAGATCCTGGTGAGAACTGGTCAGCGCGGCCAGGAAGAACTGTATATCCAGCGGTTGAGGCAGATCGGCATTGTCGATGAGGAGATCAGCCCCTGGATACGTTATATAGGGCTAATCTCGGGCATAACTCAAAGCTTCGAGGTCATCAAGAGAATAGTTGCCTTCATTGGACTGGTTGTGGCCGGAGTGACAATTTTTATCGTTATTTTCATCAATACAGTGAGCAGGCGCAGACAGATCGGCATCCTGAAAGCAATTGGAATGGACGAGAAGATCATTATTGCCTCATACGTATTTCAGGCTCTACTGTATGCCGTTGTGGGGATAGGGGTAGGGCTAAGCGTGACATACTTTGTTCTGGTACCCCATTTCATCAGTCATCCATTGCCTTTCCCCATGGGTATGGTCAGCCTGCTCATAACCAGGAACGAGCTAACTGCCAGCATTGTAGGCTTGCTTCTGGTGAGTCTGGTCGGTGGACTGGTTCCTTCCTGGCGGGTCGCCAGAGAAAACATAATTAAGGCAATCTGGGGTTAGTCATCTTGATAAAGGTAATAGACCTTACCTGAAGTGGTTTGAGGCGCGAGCTTCCAGGTGGGATGTCTGATGCCTCAACAGCCCTGGGTGTCTCCGGGAACTCAGTCTTCTTCACCACAGCTTCCCCCTTTGTTGATTTTGTGGCTTGTCAGCCAGTTGCTCAGACTAGGCTTGGCGGGCTGGTGTGTACCGTTCCATGTACTGCTGGAGAGCCCTTTGAAGCAGTTGCTTTAGAGTAACATTCTCGTCGATGGCCCGCCGTTTGAGGTCTCTGTGAAGCTCGTCTGAAATACTAACTAGAACCTTGCCCATCTAGAGTACTCCGTTCATCTTGATTACTGATATTATACACATAATCAGGGATTTGTCAAGTGTCTCGGGGCACTTTTTGACTTGACGTTGACAAACCTACTGTGGATTACTTTCCCGGGTCTAATCGAGTGGCTTGGCATTCAGTAATTTGGCTGCAAATTGGACGCTTGCCTTGTTTAAGAGTACTTAACATAGAGAGTATCTGCGATCGCGTCGGCCCACAGGAATGTTAGGTCGCCGGGCTCGTTGTTCTGTTTCGTAGCCGCTTCAGATCCCAGATCGGCTAGTCTGAGGAGGCTGGGTCCCACAAGACCGTGGATTTCGCTCCAGATGCTGTAGTCCATTCCAGAATCACTGTCTTGGTCTCTGTATAAGGACAGCTCTTCGTTTGCCAGCGTTATGTCCCCGTCATGCTTAATGACCAAGTGCGCCCATACCGTGCGCACATTAGTCACCCAAAAGACGTCGGGACGCAGCATTGCTGCCATTTCGGAGCCGACGCTTATTTTAAGGTAGGGTAATTTCGCGTTGTAGATGGTCCTGGGGATCTCCGCAGGGGAGTTGCATGCAAAGAGGCGCGCAGCCAAATCGAAGACCTGCTCAGGCGTTGAGTGTTGTAAGACCCGAGGGCCTAATACATGTTCAGCTGCGCTGTAGTTGCCGGCATTCTCGCTGATTCCAAGTGCGAGGGGTACATAGCGTGAAATATCATGCTGCTCGAAGGCTCTTCGTAACTCACGATGTATGTCGACTCGGTGATTATAGTGATCACGCACGACAGAGTAGTCTATGTCTTCCCACGGCTTGCCTACCATATGATCGTCCTCCTTAGAGCCTTGAAGAACCGAAAGACATCAGTTAGAATGGCCGAGGATACACCACGTTTGTTTGCACTGCTTGATCTACAGACGGTACTGGAACCGGGTATTTGCGCCATTTGCCGGGCCTTCCATCGCCATACGTTTAACTCCAGCAAGCTGCTCGAACTTGTTTGCCCCCAGCGCCGCACACACAGCCGGTAGACGTGCTCTCAGCTCCATGGCGCTATGTATGTCTCCCCCTCTTATCCAAATCGTAGCATCTCCACGAGCACGCGCCAGGGCGATATGTTGTTCTATTGCAAACTGTCGAATCGAATCAGCCAGTTTCATTGCTGCACCTCCAGTTACTCCACTATGCACTAAAGCCACCGTGGAGACTTTGCCTAGGACGAACCTGAAGCGGGACCACGCTTTCCCGCTCATCATCTATAACTAACGCCTGTCCAGGACCACTCAGCTGTTTGATGCGAGTAGGTAGCCCTTCGTCCAAGTAGTCTTGACTAAGAGCATCTATCGCCCTGTAGTCGTCCTTCGAGGTTATACGATGAACTATACGAATGCCGCATTGGGTTAGAATTTCTGAATCAAGCGCGGCGGGTTGTTGACTAGCAACTACAAGGGAAAGCCCAGGTTGCCGGCCCTCTTTGGCCCAACGAATAAGGATCTCCTTGGATAATGTACTGCGTCCACTTGGGCAGAAGTTATGTGCCTCATCGATTGCTAACCAGACTTTTTTCATGTCTGAAGGAAAGCCCAAGGCCTCCCGTCTACGTGCGATCGTCCGCATGCGAAATATGAAGGTAGCTAATACCGCCAAGACGAGATTGCGAAGCCCATAGCGGCCTTGTGCAATCACACTTAAGTCCAATATGTTTACAGCATCTGGTTGAAGGATTTCCCAGATCTCGCGGTAGCGGTTCTCCTCGAAGATCTGCCAGTCGCGCGCCATATCAAGTTTGCGTCCAATGGCCTCCTTCGTCTGGTCAAGCCCGTGAAGCTTCATGACCTCAGCCTCTAAATCGTCAATCAAGAACTCCCGACCTAGTCTTTTGCCACATTGACGGGCCGCTTTGAACAACATAATGCCCTGCAGGCCGTCTATATCTAGGTCGAACAAGTCGCACCACATTTCCGGCGTGAGATCCGACGGGTTCAGCCTTAATTCCTGGATGTTTATGCCCCTACGTTCCATTTCCTTAACTATCTGAGAATCCCCGTAGCGCTCGACGGGGTCCCCTGGAACCAGAACATTCACTTGAAATCCTCGTGGTTCGCGATCAAATTCCCACAACTTGTCCGCTTCAGAAAATGACGCGTTTGGTTGAGCTGTGCTCCAGAAGATTCCTTGCGGATCTACAACTAGGACGATGTCTCTGCCCAGTATTGCTAACTCCTCGACTAATACCCCTAAGGTGTAGGACTTACCGGTTCCTGTCTTTCCACAAACCAGAATCCGTTGCGACGTAGTACACGGGATGTCGACAAAGCCCCCGTCGCCCGTGTTCTTTCCTAGCAAGATATGATCATTTGGCAATGTAGTCCTCCTACAGTGTTTCGGTCAAACCACTCTCATGATCAAAGGCACCAAGGATTCATAAGCTGATATGCCGCCATGGACACCCCACTCGTTGTTTCTTAATTGCCGAGTAAGGTAAGGAACCTGCAACATCGAATAGGTATTGCCAAGACAATTCTTGACGTGAACGTAGTGTCGCAAGCGACTTCCAGGGATGTAGCGCATGTGGCGTGTGTCATCAGGCTGTAGATCGTTCACAACAGTCCACTGCCCCTCTAGGCAATGCCGCCATAGTATTCCATGATCCGCTGTCAAGCACGCTAGGACTCTTCGATGCCCGTGCTTAAGACAAGTAACGAGCTTATCGAACCAAGCGATGATGTGGTCATCAATATAACGCTGCACAAGCGGCTCATCTCGGTGACTGTGACACAAGTGGTCCAAACCAGCAGCAGTGACTTGGACAAATCCGCGAGACATTCTCTCATCGTTGATGCGCTCTAGACACTCTTCAAAGACCCTGACCTTTGTTACTTGATTACAGCCAAAAACACTGTATAGGTCACTGGCAAGCAGATTAGTCTCAACATCAAAGTAGGTAAACCCCAGTTGATGACGGTAACCAAGCGAAAAGAGCCTCGCGGAAACGGATGGTTTTCCTATGACTTCTCGGTATCCAAACTCGGTAATAGAGGCCCCATTCACGAAGCAGGGATGCAAATCCGATTCGTCCGGCAAATCGTAGTAAGACAAACCATCAACTACCATTAGAGCGACAACATCCGGTTCAAATTTCGAGGCTTTCTCAGAAAGGATACGCCCGATGTCGCGCTGTGTTGGTAGTAAGTTCGGCACGGCATCGAACTGCTCATAGAGCCTCTGTGATAGGAGCCAAGGATCCGGACGTTCCCTGACGGAATGGATTGGAAAAGGCCATGATGGGGAATCTCCCAGTAGGTATTCGCGAGCCTCCTCGCACAGGGCAGGCCCATCCAAACAACGCAGGTATTCAGGGGCGTGTCTAATGGGCCGGGCATCATCTAAGAACAACAGGTTGAGGGGATTTCCCCGAAAAGCCGGCGGGTAGGCGTCCATAACCGCCGACATGTGCCGCAGCGAAGCGGAAATTTGATTCGCATCACTATGGCAATCCTGTGAGAACTGTGTTGTCATTTCCGGAGCCGCTCAACAGTGATCTTGATGTTGCGCTTGCGAAAGAGTTCAACCAGAGAGCTCAGCGACTCACTAAGAACGTCGCTGGAGCTGCGGCCACTCTTCATCATTCCGAGAATGAGTTGTTTCAGATCCACGCAGGTGTCTTGCGGAATCATGTTCATCATCTCGTTTGCGGTTGCACTGAGCTCTTCGGGTGGTGTAGCGCCAGATGGCCGAATCGCCATTCTGGTAGACCGTATTGCCTCCCGTGACTTCCGAAGCGCGTCCTTTATTTGTGGTATTTCTGGTTGCTGGTTTTCGGGTTCTCCGACCAAGAGCTGGGTCCAATCTGCATTGACTCTACCCAGGATTGCATCAAGGGTAGCGGCACAATCACTCAATTGGGTAGTCAGCGGCTCAGCTTGTTCGCCGGGAAGTTGAGATAGAATATCGCGAGCGTATAGCAACTCCTGGCGCTGAGAGTCTATTTCCCTGCGTTCAACGGAAAGAGCTTCCTCCACCTGCTTGGCGGCTTCGAGATATAGCCGCTGATAGCAGCCTTGGCTATCATCGCGGTTGAAAACCTCCTTGCAGCGGTAGTCCTCACCTAGGTCAAGTTCCTCCAAAAGCTCATTGGCGCCCTTTTTCTTCTCTTCAAAGGCAGAGCGAAGCCCCTGCATGTATTTCCTGCACTCCTCATCCAGTTCCTCGAACTGCGCGTAATACTGGTTGTGGCTTCCAAGCCCGTGGACATTTCGGGTCTGCAAATGAGCCGAGATGTCCTGCCAGATCGTTTCGAGCTTGCCTATCAGTTCCTTGGCTCTGGGCGCATGTTGCTGTTCTGTCTGGAGGTCAGTTAGAGCTCTGTTGACATCGTCCGACTTGGAGAGTACGCGTGTCCACTGGTCGTAGCCGCGCAGATAATCGAACACCGCGCTTGCCTTTGCTTCAGTTGCCTTAAGTTGTTGCTTCATTTCGCTAATGGAGTTCCAGCCCTCCAGCAATGCGGCAGCCCTATCCAGTGGCTTGCCTAATTTACTGGCGTTATGCCTGATAAGAGCAGTGTTGTCTAACTGCCGCACGGTCTCCACGTCGCTGTTAAGCTCCTGGATCAAGACCTTGAGGTTTCCACGTATGTATGTGTTCAGGTCAGCACACCACCTTGAAGTTGCCTTTGGCGCTTGCTCTATTGCCTTCACCTCTCGAGAATCCTTCAGTGTGTTCCTCATTCTGTCTATGCGGTCCCATACAGCCCCTATCTCACCATCAAGACGTTCAGAATAATTGCCAAGCGTGCCATGCAAACGCTCAAATTCTCTATTCATCCGGCTTTGGAGTGTATCGTATTTCACCTCGTCTTTGAGCTCGGCAATGTCCTTCCTAGTGGCTTCACAGTCGAATCTCGAGGGGAAGTCAGGTAGCTTGTTGAGCTCTCCAATCTCTTTCTCAAGATCAGCCAACTTATCTCCGAGTTGAGCCTTCATCTGATCTAGGTCTAACGGCTTGCAGTACAGCAGTCGCTCCCCTTTGTAGTCCCTTACCCCAAAGGACCCGCGAGTCTTGCCAATCTCCACTATGTGCTTCAACTCGTCTGTAGAGTAACCGGAATACCGCATCAGCGGCCAGACATCATCAAGCGGTACGTACCAGCATTCTTTGCCGTCGAACTTGAGCTTGGGGCGGGGATTGTCGACCACAATCTTATCCATTATCAGCTGTTCCAGCGGATGCAGTTTGAAGTTCACTTGGACGGGCTTGTCTCGCCCGAATGACTCTATTGATATGAGACTCCCAAAACCGGTAAATGCTCCGCCGGTCAAGTTCATCAAACTTGTGCCGAACGCCTTTGCCACTTCCTCTCCGGGCGCTGACCAAGCTCCCCTACCGCGCTTACAACTGAGAGGAATGTCGGTGTTTTTCAGCGCCAACGTGTAATCATCTATTTTCTTCTGCCACTGGAGCTGGCACATGAGCGTCCTGTAATCGGGGTAACGTTTGCGAAGTATGTAGCGGAATATCAGCCCCAGTAGAGCTAGGACCTCACCCGATATTGTCTCTCCAATTTGCTCTGAGGCCTGTGATCGCAAGTCTTGGTCTCCCAGGAGCTGCACTAGGAGCTCGCGTATGAGTTGGTCTTGAATACTAGACCACTCAGCTTCGTATTCTCTAGAGAGGATCCGCTTATGCTTCTCATTGATTAGAAAGAGAACCCCCAGCGGTGTCAACAACGCCCTGTCCAACTTCTCTTCCAAGTATAGTAGGCTTACTGGGTTATCGGCGAAGTCTAGGACGAGCCGCACAGTGCCGGGCAGCTTCTCAGTAGGTTCTCCAAGGGTCACCTCGATTCGTTGCTCTGGCATCGGGTCTTCCTTGCTCCAGCGTATTCTGAAGTGAATGACTATATCTGGAGGGGACTCAGAAGACCGAATTTCGGAAAGCACCTTCTCTGAGTCGGTTTCCAGCGGCCCCACAACAACAGCAACAGTCCGCTGAGGATACTCTCTTTCAGTCTGCCGAAAAGCTCCGACAAGCTCTGCGCTTCTTATTTTGGGCTCGATCTCACGCCACCGTTCCGGTTCCGGGATGTCCCAACCCAGAAGCTGTTGCCCTTGTCGTGGTTCGAAGATCTTGGGTATGAGGCGGTCGATGAATCCGCTGGTGGCTGAGGCAAAAGCCGATGATCCAGGAGCGAACTCCCCCGCGATGTCAGTGAGGATATCCACGAGTTCATCTGGCTTAGGCCCGACCTCTTGCTTCTGCAGCTTTGTTAACCCACGTAGGTTACCGCGTTTGTAGGCTAGACCAGGGCGACGGACCATGTCGGACAACTGTGAGTCAATCCCCAACCTCTCGGCCAACTCGACAGTCAAGCCGTTGGGAAAAGCGGCCAGAGTCATGAGGATTGACTGGTCTACCCCCTGTACTTCAGGTGAATCGAGGATCTCGCGAATGCGGGTCGGGTAATTGGAGAGCTTTATTGCGCCATCCAGACAGTCTTTAACAAATTCAATCGGCGAATAAGCGGTATTCTTTTCCCTGTAACAGTACACCATCTGAGTGAAGGCGGACACGACAGTGCGTGGACCATAAGACAGGTCACTGCGGTAGGGTGAGGCAACCTGTCCGATGGCTTCAAGCGTTTCATCAGAAACGACCCGTGAAGCCTCCTCACCAAGATCAAACTCCTTGACATAGCGGTCCCACAGCGTTCGGGCAAAATCGGTACCGTACATGTCGCTCAACCTAGGAAAGCAGTTACGTCCTTGGAGCCGGGCCGGTAGTGCAGCGAAGGTAGCTTGGACAAGAGCAAGGAAGGTCTCGGGCATCGATACAAATACGCCATAGTCGCCCTGACGCTGCAGCAAGCCATTAGCGATGTCGAAAAGGACCTGCGACATCTTGGCGGTACCTAGACTTCTGGCAGCATGCTCCGGCTCATCCAGCAATACCAAGAGCCCCGAGTAACCTGCTTCCTTAACAAGTTCCGTCACCTCGGCGCAATAGTCCAAGAAGCGCTCCGGTGTTGTCTGTGTGTCTACGCCGGTTCCCGATTGCTCAGCGGCACGCAGCGTAGCCAGTACATCATCAACATCGCGGTTGGTATTCCTCGCGATTTGCTCAGCCACTTCTTGAAGTGACTTCTCTTTGAATGTATCGTAGACATTCTGCGCTTTTCCAGCCAGCTCAGCGTGTGATTTGGACAAGATATACTGGATCCACGCAGCAACGCCGTCCACAAGATGGGAGACCTTGTCCCACTCAAAGGGTGGCACTGAGAATACCTTGCGTTCTGCACAGCGGTCCCAAATATGAA
This sequence comes from Dehalococcoidia bacterium, assembly GCA_016783225.1. Next base: position 12,017 of record JADHWZ010000040.1, read on the forward strand.
TTTGGAAGCTAGTTTTCCCGTGACCGTGATGGCCTGCTATCGCGCCGATGAATGCCCCCTGGTTTCCACCACCAATCCACTTGAAGAGGGTGTCTACATACTTATTGGTGTCACCGAGAGGCACATGGGTACGCGCGTAGGTGCGATATATCTGCTCTACCTGGTCGGGATTGGAAGATAATTGCTCCACCCTGTACGTGGCAATAATTGCCTCTTTGTTCAAAATAAGGTCGAGTTCCTTAATTGACATCGGTTCCTCCTCTCTCTATCGCCTCAGCGCGAAGTATCTGTCTCAAATCAGTCCCGTCGACATTTGTCTTGAAAGACTGCAAGACGGCGTGTTTCGTGATGTTGTGCTGGAATTGCCTGACGTCGTGTTCGGTCAGGGCAATCTCTGCCCGCGGCATAGGGTCCTGCGGAGGCTGCCGCATCAGTACTACGACGCGTTTCAGACCTAACAATCTTACGGCCGGTCTCATCAAGCGGCTGTAATCCTCGCCGTCTATCACTACCAAGTGCGGCCCCGGCTCCACCTCTTTCAGTTCGTTCGCATAGATGAAACCGTGCTCCTTTGCCAGCAAGCGACCTATAAACGACTTACCGCTACCGGGAGGTCCGCACAGGCATACAAAGACCTGGGCCGGCCATCGTTCCAAAACATCGCCGTACGCTGTCTTCTGAGCATCAGTGAGCCAGGCAGAATCGGCCTTGAGTTTGATCTGGTTCAGCCATTCAACATACATGCTCATAGCTAAGCCTCAGAGGTCATCTATGGTATACGGGCGGAGCAGATTGATAGCTGTGCCACCTAGCGTGTCAGAAGTCCTGACACAGGGAA
>JADHWZ010000041.1 GCA_016783225.1 Dehalococcoidia bacterium
TAGGCTGCTTGTCGGTTATGACCCTTTTGGTTGCAGCCAGCTCGTGACGGAGGTGCTTCGAGAGGGCAAAAAAGGCTCGGTGGCTGAGACCATCGTAGGATCTCAGTTCCTTCGACAGCCGAGCCATAATCCTGCGGTCCAGTTCCTCCGAGGGTAGCTCTTCGGGGGCAATACTGTTGGAGGCCGTGGAGAATCCCCACATATCAACGAAGGAAGGAACGTAAACCTGATATGGGCAGACTATGGAGAAAACGCTTTTCAGAGTGTTCACGATTGCAGTGAAGTTCTCCAAGTTGGTCCAGCCAGAGGCTCCAGACTGGACAGACATAATACCCTCGGGGCCTAGTCTGTCTCTCACGAGTTGATAGAACTCCTGGGTGTATAGTGAGCAAGCTGGGCCTCCTTCCAGAGGCTCCACCAAGTCAATAATAACAACGTCAAATTCATCGCTGGTCTCCTGCAAGTACCTCCGGGCATCTGCGAAGTGAAGCTCAGCACGTGAATCATCGAAAGAGCCACAGTGGATGGCCGGGAGAAAACGACGGCAGACATCTATGACTTCCCTGTCAAGGTCCACCATGACTGCCTTTCTCACTGTATCGTGAGCCAGCACTTCACGCAGAGTAGCCCCCTCACCCCCCCCAGCGATGAAGACTCTTTCTGGATTTGGATGACTGAGCATTGCGGGATGAACCAGGGCCTCGTGATAGATGAACTCATCCCGCTCGCTGGACTGAATCTTACCGTCCAGTACCAGGCAAACGCCGAAACTCCCAGTGTCGACAATGTCCACGCACTGGAACTCGGTTCGCCCCGAATATATTACCTGCCTAATGTTATGGAGCTGAACAAGGTCAGGACTGACAGCATCGTGCAGCCATTTACTTTTGTCCGGGTTATCTGGGTCGCTCATCTTAACTCGCAGCTGACTTGGTCACTTTGCAGAATCCCCCTTTCTAGCTCAAGAAAAGAGGGATCCTTTGACCCCAACTTCTCCACCAGTCGTTTGACAGCCCGTTCAGGCTCAACAGAACTCCCGCAAGTGAATACGTCCACAGCTGCGTAGCGGTGCTCCGGCCAGGTATGAATACATATATGGGATTCAGAGATGATTACCACACCAGTTATCCCGTGAGGGCTGAACTGATAGAAGCACTCATTGACTACGTCAGCTCCGATTTCTTCAGCAGTGTCACGAAGGCAATTTCTAATGTAGTCTAGGTCATCCAACACCTCCCAATTGCAGTCTCTGAGTTCTAGTAGTAAGTGTCTTCCGAGAGCATTCAAATCACCGTCCCTCCTTAAGATTTTTTATTTGACGAAGTTCTCACCCCCAATCTGCCACACAGTCTATGGCAACAAGCTGTAATTGTATATACTGCAAGGACAATTTTCAAGAGCCCCTACCTTTTTCCTATTGACAAAGGCCTTTTAACCTTGTAAAATCACCCAAATTGCCTATTGACAAAAGGCTTTCGACCTTGTAGAATCTCTTGACAAAGGCTTATTAAGCCTGTAGAATCAATCAGGACTCAAAATAAGGAGGTGAAAAATTGAGGAAAGTGATAGGTGCTGTGTTTGTTATGGTGCTGGCAGTGTCGCTAGTGCTGGTGCCATCCCCAGTGTCAGCCGGGATTGGTGACGATTGCACCTGGGACCCGCTGAAGTGGGAGACCAATGAGAACTCCTGGCACTTGTACCTGCAGCACTGGGGCAGGACCCCAGTCACTGCGATGTCCCGCCTGGCAGGTCTCTGTGGTCCGCCCAACATCTGCAAGGCCGTCGGCACAGACTGTGCGATAGGCTCAGGCCGCTACGTCGCGGATCCCAACGACTGCACCCTGGGCGGGTGCTCTCATTGCCGCGTGGTGCAAGAGGGCTTCCTGGCAGGCTGCTCTGATCCGGCAGGATGCGAAACCTCGATGTCCGGTGATGCGTGTCCAGCGCTGGGAATGACCGAGGAAGAGTGCGGCTGGGATCCCATATATGAGGACTATTGCCCGAAGTGCTGTTGCTGCTGGGGAGTCAGCCTGGCTTTTGCCAACAAGAGCTGGGCTGGTGCCGACATCGGCGACATCGCGCGGATTAATAACGAGCATCCGAACCACTTTGGGAATAGCGAGGGCGGTGGCGCCAACTACGGTGGCGACTGGGGAATTTCTGGATGCGCCCACACTGATTGTGTCGCCCAGACCTGGTGTCTGCAGGACAATCTTGCGCCTACTTGCAAGCTCTAAGTGGAAGCAAGCACAGATATCGTAAGAAGTTGCGATAATCCGTGTAGTCGATCAGGTATTGTACCGAGAGCCCCAGTCGGAAACCGATCGGGTTTCCGACTGGGGTTTTGTTCGATTCTCCTGATCAGCTCTGGCGTGAAATCATTTCTCCCTTGAGCCTCGAGGGCTCACTGCGGTTTTCCCGTCCATGATCTTGGCTTTGGATGTTTTTCTCCGAACCGTGTGACGAGCGTGTCTGCCGGCTACCAGTATCGCCGCACCTTGAACTCCGCACTTTCTGCCATTCTCAGCCAGAGGTGAGATTCTTCACTTCCTCTTCGCTTTGCTCAGAGCTTCGGTTCAGAATGACGCTTTGTAACTGCTAGTCACCAAAAGCTTCAGTTTTGAATTTCGGGTTTGGGGCATTCTGGTTTGTTCCGAAAATAGACTGTCGTGCTCTGGCCTGGGTAGATTGGAGCATCTGCTCCAATCATGCCTGGAGCGGATGCTCCAGGCTACCCTACTTTCATAATTCGCTGGTGGGCATGTGCCCATGGGCGTTTGCTTAGGGTTTAGATATTGGAATTTGCCTGCGTACAGGTGAAAGACAGTCAGCCGTGGGCAGGTGACTCGCACGGGCAATTGCCGTAAAGCTATTTACAAGACACTACACTAGACGCTCTTTCTTACGTTCATTGCCGTGACTAAGGGAGTATATGGACTTGTCTGAAGAAACTGGACTGATCACCGTCTATGTGGCCAGCGGGCAACCAGAGGCACAAATCATCAAGGGGCGCCTCGAAATCGAAGGTATACCTGCCATGCTCCGCTATGAGAGTGCCGGGATTGTCTACGGGCTTACCATCGACGGCTTAGGGCAGGTCGAAGTCCAGGTGCCGTCTACGTTAGCCGAAGAGGCAAGACAGGTCTTGGCCGCAGGAAAGGGAGAATACTAAGCTTCCAGGCCGAGCTCGGAATAAAGAGCTTTGAAATCAAAGTGGCCGCCCAGAATACTCTCAAACGTCTGCAGCTTTTGAGGACTACGAAAGCTGGCTCTAGCCAGAGCCTCTTCAATACCAGCTATGGCCCCGGGAGTATCCTGTTTGACCAGCATTATGGGCACGCGCTTGTCTTCAGCCTGACGCACAACAGCCGCCGAGACCTTCGACTCGCCAGTAAGAATAAGGCACTTGGTCGAAGTCTCCAAAGCGGCTAGCTGCATGTCGGCCCGCTCGCCACGAATCACCGCCGCCTTGTTGGCCTTACGGCTGAAATACTCTATCCCGGAATCGAGAGTCATGGCTCCCAGCATTACGCTCTCTATTATCTCGTCAGTGTTATCCGCGCAGGTCACGATTTCTCCACCCAGAACCTGCGCTGCCTCCTGAACGCTCACGCCACGCAGGCTGCGGACCTCGGGAAGTACTCCCAAGATCCTCACCCCGGCCTTCTGAAATGAGACTGCCACGTCTTGCTTCATCGCCTCTGTCCTGGACTCTGGCACGGAGTTGACAACAACTCCCAGCAGCCGTTTTTCCAGTTTTCTGCCTACTTGTGCGATTCCTGACGGATCCAAAGTCGCCGAGCAACGTAACACAATTATCACTCTGGCGTCCAAGGTCTCAGAAATTGTATAACAAGCTAGGGTGGACACGTTGTCTACGCCCAAGTCACTGAGCCCTTCCATCAGGACAATGTCCTTACCTCGAGATATCCTGGCATAGGCCTGTTTGAGCCTTGGCGTGAAATCCGCCACACCATCGGTTAAGCTCTGCCACAAGTCTTGACGGGATAAGCGGATAGGACAAAGTACCTTGGTAGATTCCCTTAGCTCGAATGCTTCCTTGATAAAAGCGGCATCTTTGTGCCCATCTGAACCGCTGATTTCAGAAAGCTGGACTGGTGCAATAAAGCCTACTTTAATCCCCTGGCTAAGCAAATGCCTGCCAATCCCAGCGCACAAGGCTGTTTTCCCAGCGGCTTCCACTGAAGTTACATATAAGGCAACCATGTTTCCGCCTGATACCGAAGCCCAGTTATTATATTGTTTCATCCCGCCCTTTACAACCAGCGCGTAGCGGCCTATAATATATCTGGATCTTCAAGGGAAGCTGAGAGTCCCCACGCTCTCATTTTTTTTACTACCTTCCGAACTGAGGAATAGCACATGGCCACAAAGAAAATCATAATAACTCAAGAGGGTTTGGCTAGACTGCAGTCTGAACTGGAACACCTGCTTTCAGTACGAAGGCAGGAGGTAGCCGCAAACATCAAGCGTGCCAGAGAGATGGGGGGCACTGAGAACAATGCCGAGTATGATGATGCCAAGAATGACCAGGCTTTCGTTGAAGGTAGGATTCTCACGCTGGAGAATATCGTCAGGAATGCCGTAGCTATTGAGTCGCCAGCCTCACCGGGCGTAGTCGAGTTGGGCAACAAGGTACTTATTGAGAATCAGGACGGCAAGATAGAGCAGTTTACTATTGTGGGCAGCGCGGAAGCCAACCCCGTTGGGGGTAGAATTTCCAACGAGTCACCGGTAGGGAAAGCGCTTCTGGACAAAAGAATCGGCGATGAAGTTGAAGTGCCAACTCCCGCCGGGGTGCTCAAGCTAAAAATACTGGAAGTAAGTTGAGCGCCATGGTGAGGTCGGACCAGATTGCCCAGCATTACCTGGAAAAGCTGGAGAGGATCCGCGGCCGAGGGATAAATCCTTATCCTCACTCTTACCGTCGCACGCACACTGCTCGAGAGGCCGTGTATCTATTTGAGCGCCAGGAATCAAGCCGACAGGCTGTTCCGAGCGCAGAATTGAGCCTCGCCGGTCGTATTACCGCCAGTCGCTCCATGGGGAAAATCGCTTTCCTGGATATTCGCGACGGTTCAGGCAAGATCCAACTGTGCTTCAGTCGTGACCTCCTAGGCAACGACAAGTATGAGTTACTCGCTGACCTCGATATCGGCGATATCGTCGGCGCCAAGGGCAAGCTCTTTCGAACCAAGACAGGAGAAATTACCCTCGAGGTGGCTGATTTCACTCTCCTCGCCAAGTCCCTTCAACCGTTGCCTGAGAAATGGCACGGGTTGGTCGACGTCGAGAAACGCTACCGACAACGCTACCTTGACTTAATCTCCAACGAAGAGGTCAAGCCCGTTTTTGCACTTCGCTGCCAGATTATCGCTGCTCTCCGGCATTTCCTTGATGAGCGGGGCTTCACCGAGGTGGAAACGCCAGTGCTGCAGCCACTGGCAGGAGGTGCCTTAGCTCGCCGCTTTAAGACTTACCACCAGGCCCTTGACCAGGACCTTTTCCTGCGCATCGCACTGGAGCTTTATCTGAAGCGGCTAATCATAGGAGGTTTTGATAAGGTTTACGAGATAGGCCGTGTATTTCGCAATGAAGGCATTTCGACCAAACACAACCCCGAATTCACCATGCTGGAAAGCTATCAGGCCTATGCTGATTACAATGATGTGATGAAGATGGTGGAAGACATGGTGTGCTACGTTGCGAAGGAAATCGTCGGCGCGACTGAAGTCAAGTTCGGCGCTGAGCGTATCAACCTCAGCCCTCCATGGGAACGCCTTTCCCTGCGGGAGGCGATTGTGGAGCGCTGTGGTATTGATTTCAAGGACTACCCTGACGCAGACGCACTGCGTACCAGGATGGAGCAGCTTGGAATACAGCCAGACCCAAACAAGGACAGGGGCAGGCTTGTGGACGAGCTTATTTCTACCTTTGTTGAGCCCAGCCTCATTCAGCCCACCTTTCTTATCGATTATCCTGTGGAGATGTCACCTCTGGCCAAGAGAAAGCAAGACGATGAACAGCTCGTCGAACGCTTCGAGGCCTTCGTTGGCGGCATGGAGATTGCCAATGCCTTTTCCGAGCTCAATGACCCCTTCGAGCAGGCTAAACGCTTTGAAGACCAGGAGCAGACTGTGCGCCCGGCTCCAGGCAAGACCACTGAGGGACTAGCAACAGAACTGGAGGACGAGGAACCAGAAGTCGAGACCATTGACGAGGACTTCCTGCTGGCGCTGGAATATGGTATGCCGCCTACTGGCGGCCTGGGAATCGGCATTGACCGTCTGGTAATGCTGCTCACTGACAGGCAATCCATCCGTGAGGTTATCTTTTTTCCACAACTAAAGCTAAAATAACAAAGCTGCACCACTATGCTGGATACTAAGCTCATCCGTGATAACCCGGACTTGATTCGCCAGGCCTTGGACAAGCGGGGTGACAGCGCTCAGCTCGATGAAATCACAAGGCTGGACGAGCGACGTCGCCATTTGCTCCATGAGATGGAGACGCTCCGAGCCCAGCGCAACGAGGTGAGCAAACAATTGGGCGGGATGGCAGACAAGCCACCTCAGCTCATTGCCGACATGCGCCAACTGGGGGACAGGATTACTTCTCTACAGGCGGAAATAGGCCAGGTCGGGGGCCAACTGGAAGACCATCTACTGCGATTGCCCAACCTCCCAGCGGCTGATGTGCCCGTTGGTAAGGATGAACGGGACAACATAGTGGTACGTTCTTGGGGCAAGCCGCGCCAGTTTTCCTTCACGCCACTTCCCCACTGGGAGCTGGGCGAAAGGCTGGGCATCATCGATTTTCAGCGAGGCGTGAAGCTCTCCGGCAGTCGCTTCTACGTCCTTAAGGGGCTCGGTGCTCACCTCCAGCGGGCGCTCATCGCTTTCATGCTTGACCTTCACGTAAACGAGCACGGCTATACTGAGATCTATCCTCCATTTATGGTCAAGCGGGAATGTATGGTGGGCTCAAGCAACCTGCCCAAATTTGCGGACAACCTATATCACGACGAGGAGGACGATCTCTGGTTTGTGCCTACGGCCGAAGTGCCACTGACCAACCTGCACCGCGATGAAATCCTGCCGCCAGGCTCTTTGCCTCTCCACTATGTTGCCTGCACCGCCTGCTTCCGCCGGGAGAAGATGGCAGCTGGAAAGGACACCCGGGGCATCAAAAGAGGACACCAATTTGACAAGGTCGAACTCTACAAGTTCACCGAGCCTGAAACGTCCGACCAAGAGCTGGACAGGATGATGAGCGATGCCGAGGAAGTATGCCGCCGGCTAGGCATCCCCTATCGAGTGGTGCAACTGTGTACCGGGGATTTGGGTTTCGCCTCGGCTAAGTCGTTCGATATTGAAATGTGGGCTCCCGGTTGCGGTGAATGGCTGGAAGTTAGCTCATGTAGCAATTGCGGTGACTTCCAGGCCAGACGGGCCGACGCCCGCTATCGTCCGGAGCCTGAGTCTAGACCCCGCTTTGTCCATACTCTGAACGGCTCCGGCCTTGCGTTACCCCGAGTGTTCATCTCGATACTGGAGAACTATCAACAAGCTGACGGCAGCATAACGATACCTGAGCCACTAAGACCCTACATAGGGGTGGAGACAATTACGGCGAGCCAGGCCTTCGGTACACCGCAATGACAGCAGTGCCCTCTCCCTTGACGGGAGAGGGATAGGGTGAGGGTGATACGAAGTCTCCCCCTCCCTCTAGCTCCCTCCCGCCAGGGGAGGGAGTAGAACACCTCACTTCCCCTTCGCTCCACTCAGGGCTTCGGCGCACCGCTTGATTTCACTTTGCTGTGCCCACGTGTATAATTAGGAGAGGCACACACTGTGTCTTCTGAAAGCAAGAAGGCCGTAAGAGGAAATCACGAACCCAACAGCAATGCCGAGCCGCACGGAAACAATCTCGGAAAAGTAACAGCATGCCGCTGCCAGTCTTTTGTAGTCAATGCCACAAACCAGCGGAAGAATGGTCTGGCTGGTACTTCTGCCCAAAGTGCGGGAAATACCTGTGCCCTGACTGCAACTGGCCACTCTCACCAGGTTCGAATTACTGTTCATGCAACGTGCGCAAGCGAAGAAGCACGCCTGCAGCCCCACCACCATCGAGTCGGCAGACTGCGGTACATCCGCAATCGCCGAAACCCTCTTACTCGGGGGCCCGATACAAGTGCCCCAACGCCAACTGCAACATGGCCGTTGACATTGCATACGGACATTGTCCGAATTGCGATTTCCACGGTAAGATGTTACCCATAGGGACTCCGCAGCCTATAGGAAGTGGTACACCGCAACCAACAGCAGCCGCAGCAGCGCCAGTGAGCCCTCCCCTGCCACCGAGTCCAAGAACTGTGGCACACCGCCAATCCCCCGAAGCTCCCGACACGCCGCACCAATACAACTGCCGGCAGTGCGGCGCCAGCATTGACGTCAGATCTGGACAATGCCCAACGTGTGGCCTACTTCATGGCAAGAAGGTGCCTGAAAGGATACCCCAGCCGGGGGACCCCACCGCACCAACACCAGAGTACCCTCCCTCAACCCCAATGCAGGTTACCGATGAACCGCCACTTCGCGCGCCGGTCGAACCAAGCATTCCATCATCACAGAAGCCGTTTCTAAAGGAAATAACTGAGGGCCAGCCGAGAGAATGGCACATCCTTGAGTCGGCAAAGAAAACGCTGGCCAAACTGGGAAGCGCCACACAAAGGGCGATACGTGCTCCATCACTGAGAAGACCGTTTGCGGGCAAGATAAGCCGACCCGCACCGAGGCAATGGAGCGTCCCGGCGTCAACGGGACGGCTTCTGCTAAGAGGGTTCTGGGCAGTGGTCTTCCTTGCCATCGCAGGCTTCGGCGGCTACTACGCCGTGACCGAACTAGGGAACGTTTCACTGCCTTCAACTTCAACCGCCAACCCCGTAGCTATTCCGTCTCCTGCCCCCGGCCAAACCTACACCCTCAGCAGAAACGTTAATCCTGAAGGAGCAGGCCACGTGTCCCTCACTCCCGAGAACGAGACATACGAGTCCGGCGCTGAGGTAAACCTGACAGCCACTCCCGCCGGCGGTTACATCTTCGACCGCTGGGGTGGTGATGCTGCGGGTTCGTCGGCAATCCTTCCCATCGCCATGGACTCCGACAAGAGCGTCATAGCATATTTCAAACCCAAAGACCCCACCCCACCGGACATCCTGGCAGTCACTGTTTGCAGGAGAACCGACCTGGCCGTTACCGTAATGTGGACAACCGATGACCCAGCTGCCAGCCAGGTTGAATACGGGACAACGCGTGACTACGGGCATACCACAGCATCCGATGAGGGACTGAAACAAGAGCACGAGGTGAGAATACCCGGCCTGGAAGCCAACACGAAGTACTACTTCAGGGTCAAGTCGGTCAACGAGAGTGGGATTGAAGCTGAATCCCACACAAACACATTCACAACTCTGTACGCCATCCCCGTCGGCCATGAGGTGGGCAACCGCGCCCCGCTATTCGGCCCCCTCCAAGAATACAGTGACGTTGGTAATGCGCAATCGCCCAACAATGGTGAAGTGGTCGACTTGAGCGGTTTTCTGGGCAAGAAGAAGGTCTTGCTTGACTTCTGGTCAACGAGCTGTTCGGCCTGCATAGCGCAGTTCCCTCTTATTCGGGAACTCTACCTGGACGAGAATTGGGCCGACAGCAACTCGGAGTATTCAGATTTCGCCGTAATCACCGTTTGCATCGACGGACATAGAACAGACCGCATTGATATCCTCCGCGACAAGTACAGCAACCCTGAGAAGTTTGGGCCTTTCACTTTTCCCATCTTGCTTGATGAGGAGGGTACAGTCAAGGATCCCTATCACATCTGGAGAATACCCTGCACCGTCTTCATCGATTCAGAAGGCATCATCAGGGAAACCCAGATTGGACGTTTCCATGAACGGGAGGAAATAGAAAGTATACTCAACCGCCTCGAATAGCCCTGCGCCAAAACCAGCCGGCTCAATGATTCATTTGCCGCCCTTCAGTCTATTCATGGTTTGCTCAACCCAGTCCTTATTCTGGCCCAGGCAAGCCAAAGAGTGGTGACAGGCCTCGTTCCGCGCAAGATACACCCCGCCAGGTCTATTTGCCGTACCTTTCATCCTGATTCCGCCAGATGGGTCCTGCACCCGATATTCTACTTCTGACTATGGCTGGGTGTATAATAGAGCAGATAGTCACTATGTATCGCGATATCGACAAGGGCACAAGAGGAAAGCAAGAGGATAGCTCAAACACCAAGACACGCCAAAGCAAGCGGGAAACGGTAAAAGCGTGCAGCAAATAGTCTTGTGTCCTAAATGCCGGTCGCAAATCACTCCACGCCAGCGATTCTTCTGCGGGAACTGTGGCACGAGGGTATGCCCCAGTTGCCATGACGCTGTTCCTGCGAGGTCCAGATACTGTCCGCGGTGCGCCTTCCTTTGTGGCACTGCAGAATTCGCAGGCATGGCTCAGCCGGCACCTGCCACGCCAACAGCATCCGCACCAACGCCCATACCCATGGCACCAATGCCCCCTCCAAGCGCTCCGGCTCCCATCCCCAGTGCAGCAACTCCCGAACCAATGGCACCGACCCCACGACCCGTAGCGCCGAGTTCCATACCAATGCCACCCGGTCCATCGCCGGCTATCCCGCTACCACCCACTGCCCGCCAATTCCCTGCAGCTTATGATACGGGGCTCCAGAACAATTGCCCCCAGTGTGGGGCCAGCGTTGACATTCAATCCGGACAATGTCCAAGGTGTGGCCTACTCCTTGGCAAGAAGCTGCTCGAAAAGATGCAACAGCAAGCACCACCTGCGGCGCCGGCTGCAGCGAGGGCCATACCAGCGCCAGCGAACCTGCCGCCCCCACCGAGGCCACAGAGCGTGCCGGTCCAGCCCTTCCCTAGTGGCGTGTACGGCCGGCCGCCCCAACACGACTACCCCACCCCCGTCTCTCCTGTTCCCCCCGGGCCCATATATCCTCCAGCCCCCAGGTATTCTGCAGGCTACCCCTCGCCCGATCCCATGCCGTATGGTGGCGCCCAAGGCCCGGTAATGGGCCCGCCGCCAGTCGCAGCCGCCACGCCGGCGGCAATGCCCCTCCCCTGGCCAGCCACCCCTCCACAAGATGCGGTGATAGGTCCTGCACCGAGAGAATGGGATATTTCACTGCCGATGAGGCGGCTTCTACTCAAAATCTCGACTGGTATCCTGTTTGGAATTCTAGGCCTAGTCGGCATTTCCTACGCTGTCAACCTGCTGAGCGCGTCGTCACCTCCAACTGTAGACACCACACCCCCCACCATCTCGAACATCGACATTGCATCCCCGACTGAGACGAGTGCCATCATCACCTGGCAAACCGACGAGCCAGCTACCACCCAGGTTATGCTGTGCGACCCGAGCGACCTTTGCACCTGGACAACGGAGGAAGCTTTGGTCACCGACCATTCTGTAACCTTGACTGACCTCGAGCCCAATACAACGTATCACCTGACCATCATATCGGAAGATGCTGACGAAAATGAAAACGTATCTGAGGAGGATTTCACAACGGCTGCCCAGGCTGATACGACCCCGCCGGTGATCTCAGGAGTCGATGTTTCAGATATCATTGACGTAAGCGCCACCATAACCTGGGAGACTGGCGAACCTGCCACCAGCCAGGTGGAGCATGGAACGACCGCCGCCTACGGTTCCTCTACGCCACTGGATGAAGAGCTGACTACGCACCACAGCGTCACCCTGACCGGGTTAGCCCCTGACACAACCCATCACTTCAGCGTGAAGTCGCAAGACACCAGCGGAAACGCCGTAGCGTCCGCGACGGACCAGACATTCGGGACTCTCCCCGCCATACTGGTCGGTAATGAGAAAGACAACCGCGCACCCGCTTTCACGCTGCAGACTACCGACGGCCACGAGCTAACCCTAAGCGATTTCATAGGCACGGTAGTCATGATCAACTTCTGGGCGACCTGGTGTGGTCCCTGTGTAGACGAAATGCCCTTCATACAGGCTGTCTTCGAGGAATGGCCGCAAGAGGACCTGGCATTACTCACCATCAATGTCTCAGATACTAAGGCCGAGGCCCAGAGTTTCCTTGACGCCGGCGGATTTACCTTCCCCGTCCTGATTGACTCTGGCGGAAGAGTGGCAGCCGAATACGACGCCACCACCATCCCCAGGACCTTCTTCATTGATACCAGGGGCATTATTCAGTATGTACGGGAAGGCGATTTCAACAGCAAAGAGGAGATAGAATACATACTCGAATCTCTCTAATCATGAGTGATCAGCGCTCCTGCCGGATTTAGCCGCTTCTCTGCCGGCCTGTAATCCGTCCGTAGTAGGTGGAATCCCGCTCCTATCACCACCCAGAGAGGAAAGCATGACAAAAGGACATGCCAAGCAGCGTTCTAAGAAGGCATCCAGCCGCAAGGGCAAGAAAAAGCGAAAGGCACCCGGCTTCTTCACGCGTCTGGCGATGGCAGGCAGGGCAGCCAGACAGCGGCCTTTGCTTACGGCCATCATCGGCACCTGCCTCGTGGGCCTGACCGTCTGGGCGATAGTGGCATTATGCACGCTCCCCAAAACCGGCCCGCTAGCAGGCAACCGCGCTCCTGATTTCACCTTGCAGACTACTGACGGCCAGACCGTCAGCTTGCGTGATTATCGCGGCAAGATGGTAATGGCCAGTTTCTGGGCGACCTGGTGTGATCCCTGTGTAGACGAAATGCCCTACATCC
>JADHWZ010000042.1 GCA_016783225.1 Dehalococcoidia bacterium
AGGCTATCTTGGCTTTAAATGATGGCCTGTGCTTCCTTCGGCTCTGTTTCATGTCCTGCTCCTCCTTCTTTGGTCTATTTTACCCTAGGAGCAGAACCCGCTCTTAACAACCTGTCCGAAATTCGGGGACCACCTCACAGCGTACCTTCGTGGAACTTCTTGATTTTGGTCTTATTCTTCTGGTCGTCAATAGATCCTCTTAATACCTCTTTCTCAAGCCAGGTCAGGAAATCCTTGGTCTTGGACTGCTTTTCTTTATTGAGGCGTGTCATTTCCTCAGCGAGAAAAGCCAGTAGGTCATGAACCACATCTGATTGCTCATGCTCCATATCAGGGGTGCCGTCTTCCTTTATGGGTAAGCGCTCAGCTACAAACGTGAGAACTTTGTCCCGGTTGTGGCTGTGCAGATGCTCCTCATATAGCTCTTTGGCTTGTTCGAGCAGTTGCTTACGTTCTTCTTCTGCGGTGGTGAAGTTTATGCGACGGATGGGTAGTGTGCTCAGGTCACCATGAGAAAGTTTGGGAAATTTATCACCAAAAGTTTTGTTAGAAAGCAGAGGAAAAACCCAAGCGATGAACTTAGAATTCAAGAGCCCGAGGACGAATCCGAGTTCATACGCTTCATGTGGAGCCCAAATATGAAATATGCTGTTATAATGAGCAACGCTTGACTGAGTAACTAAACATGCTTTAAGTGTCTTCCAAACAACTTGCTGGACTAAAATTCTTGGCTCATTAAGAATTTCGGTCTCCGGAACAAAATATAGCCACGGTCCTACTGATAAAAACTCGGCCTCCTCAAGATGAATCTCGTAGCGGCCAACATCATTTCCGCTTAGACAAGGCAAATATGTTTCACTGAGTTTCGCTTTCGAGTGGTAAATCCGCCTTCTTATCTCCTCGGGCGTATGCTTTGGTCTGCAGTAGGCTTGTATGCCAATCCCTATTCTAAAAGCTCGTTGTAACTGAATACTTGTCGCCCAAATTTTGGTAATGGTTTGCTTCCTTAAAGGATCGGCAAGAACATCAATTCTGCTCTCCGAATCTTGAGCCCACGCCGAGTTAGGTACGCTAAAAGATCTTGACCAACCAGATGACTCTAACCTTTTTAGTCGTGATTTTGGCGACAGGTCTGAGGGGGCAACGAATACCACGCTGGTTTCTTGCCCACCTCCGTTCTTTTTATGAATAAACATCGCTTCATCAAGGTTTACATCATCAAAAACTCTGTAAAGATAGCAAATGGTAGCAAAGCCTCCTTTGTCGAGCATATACTCTCTAACCTTCCGGTATATGCCAACTGTAAGCCAACTGCTTGGAACGATCATACTTGATAGCCCATATCTACGGCATAAACTTGTGCCCATCTGCATAAAAAATGCGTAGCTATCATTCCAACCCCTAGCTGCGAAAAATTGGCTAAGAAATTCAAGGATATTATCATCTAATAAGCCACCCCACGGTGGATTCCCGATTACAGTATCAAAACCAGCATTAGCTTTGCGGTTGCCATCTTCGCTGTAGAAGACCTCAGGGAATTCCAGCTCCCAGTGGAAGAGGCGGTAGTGTTCTCTCAAATCTAAAGCACTTTGGACATATTTCTTTTCTAGAAGCTTCTCCCACTCTGGATCGGGGGACTGGAGATTCTCGACCAAGGTGTTGTATTCGTCCCATGGCACTTTGTTGCCCAAAAATGTACTTACCCAGACGTCAGCCAGTGCGCGGAAACGCTCCATGTTGTGCTCGAAGTCCTTCTCCCACTTCTGCTTATTGTGCACGTCTTCGAGCGTTTCGGTAGGGAGTTGGGCAATAAGTGCTCGGTTCTGAAGCAAGTCATAGAGCTTCTTATTGAGAGCTTCCTGGAAGAGACCTAGCTGCACCGGTGCCCGACTAAGGTCAAAGGATTGCTTCTTCCCCTTGGCTTTTGGTATCTCATCTAGGTCAGCCACTCTGGCACCAATCAAGCTGTTACCCACCCTCAGATGATGGTTAAGGAAAGATAGTGGCTTCGACTTAGCCATCGTAGTCAGCCATAGCGTAAGCTTGGCAAGCTCAACAGCCAGTGGGTTCAGGTCCACGCCATAAATGCAACTCTCCACCACGCGACGGCGGTAGTAAGTTAGCTCGGATTCCTCGGTGAGCTCTAAAGGTGATTCAATGTCTGGGTCAGTGGCAATTGCTTCCGCCAGAAAGTCCGTTGCCCGGGCCAGGAAATGACCACTACCCATGGCCGGGTCGAGCACCTTCAGTGAAAGATACGGCTCGAGGAGTCTGTCACTCTCTTCGGCCATCTTGCGATCATATTTCTCCGTTGGCTCCAAACCCTGTTTCTGCTCTTTCAGCCTACCCCATTCCTCAATTGCCTTATCGACCTTGGGCCTCAGAGCTTTTACCTTATCATGCGCCTCTTTTGCCAGTGGGTCCAGTGTATTCTCCACAATGTAATTGACTATGTACTCAGGCGTATAGTAGGAACCACTCGCCTTTCGCTCGCCTTTGTCGTTGGCAAGGTAGAGCTCGTCCTTTTTGTAGGCGACTTGCTTCCCGGGATATTTGGCAGCCGGCGCATATCTTGTTCTGCCCTTGTCCTTGATAACTACCAAATCGTGTGGTGCTATCAGTGGCTTGAACTCAAGCAGACCTTCGTAGATGCTTCCCAAATGTCGCTCACTCAACGTATTGTAATCAACAGCTACCTCACGGCCCAGCTCCTTGTCGGTAATTCGCGCTAGATGATGAATTGCCCGAACCAAATAGGCATCAGGAATAGCATGCCTCTCAAGAAACGGGTGCTCTGTCGGGTCAAAAAGTCCACCATTATATTCCGGTACGCCCAGTTCAGAGTCGCCATTGTTTATTGACTGAAAGAGGTTGCTAATGTAGTCATAGTACTGCGTTGAGCTGGCGCTTGGCGCATATCCCTTCTTGAATATCTCGTCAATGTCATGAGCTAACCTTCGTAAGCTGTAATTCTCACGATAACTCGCATTGCTGGTTAAGGGCAGTAGTTCCCTCGCCTCAGCGTAAAATACGAAAAGGAGACGGTAGAGAAGGGTCAAAGAGTTATCATAGATACTCTTTAAAGTCGCATCTGTCAGTTGTTCGTGCGTAAAGTCGGCGGCGAAACCACGGCACAAGCGCTCAACTACGTCATAGGCACGCTCCTTAATATCACCTTCAAGCTCAACCGTATATTCATCACTGCCTTCAAGAACACGGTCCAAGAACGACTTGCCATCAATCTGAAGCAGACCCTGCTTGCGGAAGAAAACGTAGAAGTACTTCAGAGTTTCTACAGGAGCTTCTTCCAAGAGTTGGACTAGGTCAACCTGGTAGTAATTACCCAAGGGTAAATTAGACTTGGCGCTATATAACCGCCAAAGTCGGCCGTTAGTGAGAATTCCCCAGTTTTGCTTCGTACCAGTCAAGTACCCAGCTATCTGAAAGGACGGATTCCGGTTTGTAAACATGTCGCGCTCGCTTGACTTGGCCAGATCAAGCTCGCGTTCCCAGTATTTGGCGTCAGCGATTCCGATACAAAGTGAATAATCGTTTTGATCCAGTTTCTGATAGGCCATATTCTTGGTCTTTACATCCGGAAACAAGGCATAATCGGGTCGGTTTGTATGCTGACCAACTTTAGTGGGAGCTTGGACTATGTAGCTATCGGTGTAGCCAAGCAAATCAAGTACAGGCTTAATAAATTCGTCTTCCGTTTGTGCTTCCTTGAGGTAAGGCAATCTTGGCTTCTTGGACTCATACAGTGATACAAGACTTTCGCGGAAAGGAACCATCTCCGCATCGACTTTCCATTCTCCCCATTCAGGTAGACGTGCCTGTAGAAAGTGGTCAGAAAACAAACCACGATTCTGAAACCACGTACTGGTTTGGCCCATCTGGTCTTGTCTCTTGCCTATCCCTTCCTGGGTCATACCAACTACTCACTAACACCTAGAATAGCAATCGCCTTTACTATGAACTTCTCCGCTGAAGCAATAACTGCTTTCGCTCCAGATTGAGAAAACTCAGCTTCATAATCGGCCCCTTCACGGAGATTCATAGCACTAAGAAAGTCGCGAACTGATTGAGCATCGAGTGTGCCCTCATCTACAAATAAGGCCCTCAAAGCTACAGCCAGGCAGTAGTGGCTCTTTTCGCGATAGCCCTGAGAGTAGATAAGCGCTCTGGAAGCATGGAACACAGCATAGTAGGCCTGGATAGTTGACCATTTGTATCGCTCATTTTCATAGCCTGCCTTTGCATCCCACAGGTCACTCTTGGCAACTGAGAGCTCCTTCTCGACCAGGCTTTTGCCTCTAGCGAAGGGAATGATCTTTTTGTTTTCAAGACATTGCTTAAACTCTTGATTCACTGGCAACCTTTTCCCATAGCACTGTGCCACGATCGACTTCTTCTATGAAACTCTGCTCTGATTCCCCTCCCTCCAATAGTTCGACAGGTGTCTTAATCACTGATTGAATATGAATATTCTCATATCCCCTCGGGAATTTGAAATTGCTGACAACATTTGACACGTCTTCCTTGCTCTTCGATACAACGAATAAATCTAAATCACTCTCAGAGGTATCTGTTCCAAGAGCACAACTGCCGTATAGTACTATACGGTTTGACATCTTTTTTAGTTCTTCTACTAATGGTTCAACTAGCATGAGGTTTATCATTTTCTTCAACTCGATGACGGCAGCGGTCCAGGAATCAATCGAATAGAAACACATTTTCCCTTCTCGTCTCCGTGTGACAGCTCCAGTCGAATACAACTCATTTAGCGCCCGGTTTGCTGAGCCGTAAGATATTCCAAGCCTACGAGCCAGCTCTCGCTCATAGAATTCCTGGTCTGAGAATTTCGCCAGCAGGCTTAGCACTTTCTGGTTGATTGTAGCAATCAAATGCGGCTGTAGCATGTGTCATTTGCTCCAAATATTGAGTATATGCTCATCATAATGAGCGGTGACAGGAAAGTCAAGACCCTGACCTGGCTTCTCTCACAGAGACCCGCGACGGAAATCCTCCAGGCGCAGAGTAGGTGCCCACCGGCGATACGCCTCTGGCGAGCGGAGCACCCGCCTATGACACGGGCGGCAATGGCTGATTTGGGGGAGCCATCAGATAGTTGCCATTGGAGATTCGGCTGACTATACTTGATAATGTGCGCCCTTTTGTTCGGGAGGAAATCGTGAAGTTGGCTATTGCCGGAAAAGGAGGAGTGGGCAAGACTACCTTAGCAAGTTTGCTGGCAATGATTTACTCCGCTGAGGGCAGAAGGGTTATCGCCATCGACGCTGACCCTGATGCCAACCTGGCTTTAGCACTGGGTATCTCTATGGAAGAAGCCCGCCATATTACCCCTATCGTTGAACTCAAGGATCTCATTGAAGAACGCACCGGGGCTAAGCCGGGTACCAGTGGCATGTTTTTTAAGCTTAATCCCAAGGTTGATGATATACCCGACCGTTTCTCAGTCCAAAAGAATGGTATCAGTCTAATGCTTATGGGGACAATAAAAGGGGGTGGTACCGGGTGTATCTGCCCTGAAAGTGTCCTGCTCAAAAGTCTCCTTTCACACTTACTGCTGGAGAGATCTGACGTGGTTATCATGGATATGGAGGCGGGATTGGAACACCTGGGAAGGGGCACTGCTCAGGCGGTTGATGCTTTCATCATAGTGGTGGAGCCAGGTAAAAGAAGCCTCCAGACGGCAGAGGCAGTAAGTAGGCTGGCCAAAGACCTGGGTATTGATCAATGTTATGTGGTTGGCTCCAAGACTCACAACGACGCAGACCGGCAATTCATCATAGATAACTTGCCCCGGTTTGAGGTTCTAGGCTTCATCAATCATAATCCTAAGATTGAAGAGGCTGACCGACTGGGAACAGGTATCTTCGAGGCTGCCCCCGAGGCAGCGGAGGAGGTGAGAAGAATAAGAAACAGGCTCGAATCGTTAATTGGCAAGGAAACTTAAGGAGGGGAGACATTGAACAAGAAGACAGTTAGAGATATCGATATCCTGGGAAAGAAGGTATTAGTCAGGGTCGACTTCAATGTACCTCTAGATCCCGAGACCGGTGCTATTGGCGACGATACACGTGTTCGTGTGTCTTTACCCACTATCAAGTATCTGCTGGACAACAAAGCCAAGGTTATCCTTTGCTCTCACCTGGGGAGACCCAACCGTAGAGAAAAGGAGTTGAGTTTGGCCCCGGTAGCACAGCGGCTTTCCCAGCTTCTAGGTCAAGAGGTCAAGATGGCTACTGATTGCATCGGGCCAGAACCGGAACAGATGGTTTCTGCTCTGAAGGAAGGTGAAGCCCTGATGCTGGAGAACCTCCGCTTTCATCCCGAAGAGGAGGAAAACGACCCCGCCTTTGCCCAGGCTTTAGCTCGATTGGCAGAGGTGTTCGTTAATGATGCTTTCGGTACTTCTCATCGAACTCATGCCTCCACAGTAGGCATCACTCAATACCTTCCTTCGGTTGCCGGCTTCCTGATTGAAAAGGAACTGGAGATTATGGATAAAGCACTGAATAATCCAGAGCGTCCTTTTACGGCTCTCATTGGTGGAGCCAAGATAAGTGACAAGATGGGAATGCTGGAAAACGTACTGGACAAGGTCGATTCCCTGCTGGTTGCTGGCGGTATGGGTGCCACGTTCTTGAAATCCTTGAAATACGAGATGGGAGAGTCCCTGGTTGTAGAGGAAAAAGTGGGGGTGGCCCAAAAGCTGATAGATAAAGCCGCAGACAAGGGCGTACATCTCCTCATGCCCTCTGATGTGGTTGTGGCCAACAAGTTTGATTCTCAAGCCAAGTCGAAAACTGTTTCCATAACAAACGTGCCTTCCGGCTGGTATGTTATGGACATCGGGCCGAGGACAACCAAGCTGTTTGCAGCCAAGCTGCGCAAGAGCAAGACAGTTATCTGGAACGGCCCGGTGGGAGTGTTCGAGTTCCCTCGATTCCAGAAAGGCACTCATGTTATCGCAGAAGTGCTAGCAGGCCTGGATGCCACTACGGTGATCGGTGGCGGCTCGACAGCCGAAGCAGTACAGGAAATGGGACTGGTGCATAAGATGACTCATGTTTCCACCGGCGGCGGGGCTTCCCTCAAGTTTCTCGAGGGGAAACCTCTGCCGGGGATAACTGCCCTACTGGATAAGAAGGGATGAGCAAACTGGAGCAAATCGAGAAAATCGCTATCCTGTCACCTTCCAAGATCGCTCTGGTGGTTATTGACGGTTTGGGCGGCTTGCCCCATCCTGAGACCGGGAAGACAGAGCTGGAAACCGCCAAAACTCCTAATCTCGACCACCTGGCAGAGAAGGGTGTCTGCGGGCTTATTGAGCCACTTGGCCCTGGACTGACTCCTGGTAGCGGGCCAGCCCACCTGGCCCTTTTCGGCTACGACCCCTTCCAGTTTACCATTGGAAGGGGCATTCTGGAGGCATTAGGTATCGACTTTCCCCTTCAACAGGGGGATGTGGCAGCCAGAGGAAACTTCTGCACCGTAGATAGTGAAGGTGTCATCGTAGACCGCCGCGCCGGCCGCATCTCTACCGAAGAATGCGCCAGGTTATGTCAACAATTGGGTCAGATTAAACTAGACGAGGTTAAACCGCTCGTTTCCCCAGTTAGGGGGCATCGCTTCCTAGTAGTTTTTCGAGGCAACAACCTCTATCCTGATATCAGTGACTCTGACCCAAACCAGGTGGGCCTGAAGCCCAACGAGGTTATGGCTCTTTCACCGGAAGCTGAGAAAACTGCCGCCCTGGCTGGACAGTGGGTGGCCAAGGCAAGGGATATCCTGGCGAATTCATATCCAGTCAATATGGTCTTGCTGCGCGGCTTTTCCCAACACCCCTCCTTCCCCAGCATGAGTCAGGTATACAAGGTAAACCCTGTGGCTATTGCCACCTACCCTATGTATCGCGGGCTAGCTAAACTGGTGGGGATGGAAGTGGTAGACGTAGACAGTGACAGCTCTATAGAACAGGAATTTGCCATTCTGGCTCAGCACTATGCCAGCTACGATTTCTTTTTCCTTCACGTCAAGCAGGCTGATGCTGCCGGTGAAGATGGCGATTTCGACGAGAAGGTCCGGGTCATAGAAGAAGTCGACGCGGCTATGCCTCGGCTAACAGACCTCCAGCCAGACGTAATTGTAGTAACTGGGGATCACTCTACTCCTGCTTTACTAAAGGGTCATAGCTGGCATCCTGTCCCCTTCCTGTTGTTCTCCCGGTGGTGTCGAACCGATGATGTGACTGAGTTCTCTGAGCGAGCCTGCGCTAAGGGCACCCTGGGAAGATTCCCCGCCTTGGAGGTCATGCCTCTTGCCTTGGCTAATGCCCTGAAGCTCACCAAATTCGGTGCCTGAGGAGGCCCTATATGCGTGTACCGATAATCGCCGGCAACTGGAAGATGAACACCACTGTTGAGCAGGCAGTTGAGCTTGTACAGGAAATGAAGGACACATTAGATGCAATAGAGGGCGTGGAGAAGGTCCTTTGTCCCCCTTTTATCTCCCTTAGTGCTGTCAGCGGGCTCATAGCTGGTTCCTCTATAAAACTGGGAGCCCAGAACCTCTATTTTGAGGAGAAAGGAGCCTATACCGGCGAGGTCTCTCCCCTGATGTTGGCCGGGCTGTGTCAATACGTCATCATAGGTCATTCCGAGAGGCGGCAGTACTTTGGGGAGACGGACGAAATGGTTAACAGGAAGGTTGAAGCAGCACTGAAGGTTGGTCTTAAGCCTATTTTGTGTGTCGGCGAGCGATTGGAAGAAAACGAAACGGGGAAGACAGAGGAGGTAGTCACCAGGCAAGCTAAGGGAGCCCTGGTTGGTATTGACTCACCGCGCGAGCTAGTCATTGCCTACGAGCCAGTCTGGGCTATTGGCACCGGCAAAGCGGCTACCGGCGACCAGGCCAATACCACCATTGGCCTCATCCGACACGTCGTCTCCCAGTTATACGGCGAACAGTTTGCTCAAAACCTGCGCCTTCAATATGGCGGCAGCGTTACCAGCACCAACATTGCCGAGTTTATATCCCAACCGGAGATTGACGGCGCCTTAGTCGGCGGAGCCAGTCTGAAAGCGACCGAATTTCTCGGCATTGTGGAACAAACAGCTAATGCGAAGAGATAATGAATCGGGTTATTGCCATCGTAGGGCCTACTGCTGTAGGAAAGAGTAAGCTGGCTATTTCCCTCGCCCAGGCCCTTGATGGCGAGGTTGTCAATGCTGACAGCCGTCAAGTTTACCGCTATATGGACATCGGCACCGCCAAGCCGAGCCTCGAGGAGCAGCGCTCTATCCCACACCATCTCATTGACATAGTTGAACCCAGCGAGACTTTCAGCCTGGCCCTTTTTCAACCACTGGCCTATAAAGCAATCGAAGACATTCTGCAACGGGACAAACTCCCGCTGTTAGTGGGAGGTAGCGGCCTCTATGTGTGGTCGCTGATCGAGGGCTGGCACATCCCCAAAGTCCCTCCCAATCCTCACTTTAGGCGCCAAATGGAGCAAAAAGCGGCTAAAGAAGGGGTTAGCTCGCTGCACCGGCAACTCCAAGAGATAGACCCAGAGGCAGCGAGGAAAATAGACCCCCACAACGTGCGCCGCGTGATCAGGGCTCTTGAAGTGTACGAGGCAACACATACCCCCTCCTCTCAGCTTCAGGGAAAGGGACCACCTGCCTTCGATACTCTCATCTTAGGACTGACCACCCACAGAGATGAGCTATACCGGAGAATCGACGACCGAGTTGACAGAATGATAAAGCAGGGCCTGGTGAAAGAGGTAAGCCGGTTAGTCGAGAAAGGCTACGGATTAGATCTCCCCGCTATGTCCAGTGTGGGTTACAGACAGATTGGGCAGTTCCTCCAAGGGGAAATAGCCCTCTCCACGGCCATTCAGCAAATCAACTTTGAAACCCACCGCTTTGCTCGCCACCAGTACGCCTGGTTTAGTCTGAAGGACCCCAGGATTCGCTGGTTTGACATACAAGACGACATCGAGAAGAAAGTTCTGTGCCTGGTAGGAGAAGAAACGAAGACATGACCAAGAAGGCCTTCATCATAGTCCTTCTAATCCTTATTTCCCTCACTTCCGTCTCCTGCCGCCAAGAAGCCCCTCAGGAGGTTACCCGTGTCGATGGATTTCGGGTCATCTTGTACGAACCTGAGGTCGAATTCCCCGACTCGATCAGCTTCGATATAGAGGTGGAGGGTGAAGCCGAGATCTCTGAGATTGCTCTTCACTACCAAATAGACAAGTTGAGCCCTATTCCGGTGACCAGCATAGCCTTTCCCTCCTTCGAAACAGCCTTAGAGGTAAAGGCCAACTGGAAATGGGACATGAGAAAAACCGGTGGATTGCCCCCAGGCGCTAGGCTAAGATACTGGTGGTCGATAGAGGACGTCGAGGGGAACGGCGCTGAAACGGACGTGACCAATCTTAGTTTTGATGATCGGCGTCATTCCTGGAAAAGCCTCGCCAGTAACAGGATAGACCTATCCTGGTATGAGGGCAGCAATTCCTTTGGACAGGAGTTGCTGGCTGCTGCTGAAGAGTCACTGGATAGGCTGGCTACGGACATCGGCGCTCAACCAGGGGAAAACGCCAGAATATACGTCTATTCCAGCGCACAAGACCTACGTGAAGCCTTGATCTATCCTCAGGAATGGACAGGCGGCGTCGCCTATGCCGAGTACGGGACTATGGCCATCGGTATCTCTACACGGGACCTCGACTGGGGCAAGAGGACCATAGCTCATGAGCTGGCCCATCTGGTAATCCATCAGGCTATCTTCAGCGGCTACGGGATGCAGTTGCCCACCTGGCTGGACGAAGGTTTAGCTATGTATGCCGAAGGTGAGTTAAGTATTGAAATGAGGCGCACCTTGGAGGATGCAATCTATCAGGGGAAGCTCTTTTCGGTCAAGAGCCTATCCAGTTCCTTCCCCGCCCAGTTTGAAGCAGCCTATCTCGCCTATGCCCAAAGCTACAGCCTGGTTGAATTCCTCCTGGAGGAACACGGCGGTAAACCAAAGATGCTGGAGCTGCTGAACGCTTTCAAAGAAGGCAGCGGCTATGTTGAGGCCCTAGACCAGGTATATGCTCTTGACATCGAGCAACTGGACAATCTGTGGCGCCAGCATGTTGGCTCGTCCTCTGGGTACATTGCCTTGTCCTGCATAGGTTGAAAGAGTAGCGTATGTGCAGGGTAAATATGCGACCATTCCTCTTAGTGCTTCTGATTACCGCCCTATGTTTGAACAGCACCTGCCTTCTATGGGACGGGCAAGACTCCCTGTCAATCCCCCAGAAGAACACCCTAACCCTTGTTGACGCCGGCCCAATGACCCTCGACCCGACAATCTCACAGGACGTAGGTTCTCACTCCTACATCATGCAGATCTTCAGCGGGCTGGTTGCTCTGGACGAGAACATGGAACCGGTAGGAGATATAGCTGAGCAGTGGGACATAAGTGACGATGGGAAAACCTACACCTTCCATCTGCGTCAAGACGTCAGCTTTCACGATGGGAAGAAGGTTACCGCCAGAGACTTCAAGTATTCCTGGGAGAGGGCCTGCCATCCTGACACCGAGTCGCCTACTGCACCCACTTACCTCAACGACATCGTTGGTGTGAAGGAAATGCTGGCCGGTGAGACAGAAGCAATCGAGGGAGTCAGGGTTCTCGACGACTACACCCTACAGGTTACCATGGATGCCCCCAAAGCCTATTTCTTGGCCAAGTTGACTTATCCAGTAGCCTTCGTAGTAGACGAAGCCAACGTAAAATCGGGCGAGGAGTGGTGGCATAAGCCCAACGGCAGCGGCCCCTTTAAACTCAAGGAGTGGAGAGAAGACGAGCTTGTCCTCCTGGAACGCAATGAGACTTATTATCGGGATAAGGCTAAGCTGAGCTACGTTGCTTTTCTACTTTGGGGGGGCGTGCCAATGCAGATGTATGAGAGGGGCGAGATTGACGCCACCTATGTCTCGCTGGACAATCTAGAGCGTGTCATGGATGAGAGCAATCCCCTGCACCAGGAACTCGTAGTATTGCCTGAGCTGAGCCTAGTCTATATTGGGCTAAACACCACTAAGCCTCCCTTCAATGACCCCAAGGTGCGCCAGGCCTTCTGCCGGGCCGTAGATATACAGAGGCTGATAAGTCAACTCCTCAAAGGTTCGGTGATTCCAGCCGACGGCATTCTGCCTCCAGGGATGCCAGGCTATGGCGGGGAGATTCAAGGACTCGACTACGATCTGGAGCAGGCAAGAACCCTAATCGCCGAGGCCGGGTATGCAGACGACGCCGATCTCCCCCCTCTTGCCTTTACTGTCCCTGGTGAGGGTGGCAATGTTCCCACCTGGCTGACGTCTATTCTGTGGCAGTGGAAGCAGGGCCTGGAAGTTGAAATCGAGGTGAGGCAACTTGAGTCCGAAGCCTATCTCTACCGGCTTGACGAGGAAATGGATGAGATGTTCTTCTTTGGCTGGGTAGCCGACTATCCTGACCCGCAGAACTTCTTGGAAGTCCTGTTTCACAGCCAAACCGTGAACAATAAGGGCAAGTATAGCAACCCTGACGTTGACAGCC
>JADHWZ010000043.1 GCA_016783225.1 Dehalococcoidia bacterium
CACGAGCGTAATCTCGACAGTCTGGGAGGGCTAGCCCGCCAGATGCCAGTTATCGTGGTCGTATTCAGCATTGCTGGTCTGGCATCCCTGGGTTTGCCGGGCACGAGTGGCTTCGCTGCCGAGTTCATTACCTTCGTCGGCAGCTTCTCCAGCGTAGCTGTTGAAGGCATTCAGGTCTACACTCTTCTTGGTGTCGTGGGGATTGTTTTGACTGCTGGCTATATACTATGGATGATACAGAAAGTCTTCTACGGCCCGCCGCTGGAGAAATTCGATGGCGTGCCCGATGCCGATAATATCGAGAAGGTGTGCATTTTCTCCTTTGTTGGCGCTATCATGCTTGTCGGACTGTATCCGGCTATCCTCACTGATGTCATTAAGCTGGGTATCACGCCGATAATGAGACTAGTAGGTCTGTGAGGGGGGTGAATTATCACGTCCCGAATATTGGTGGCCGTGGGGGCACTTATTGAAGATCGCAAGGGCAGGATACTCCTGGTGAGACACAAGCCGGAGCGAGGCGGTTTCTGGCAGGGAAAGTGGATTTGCCCCGGTGGTGAACTGGAGTTGGGGGAAGAAATCGGCGCTGGCATAAAGCGTGAGATCAAAGAGGAGACCAATTTGGAGATAGACTTGGTCAAAGCTTTGGCACCTTTTGACCGGATTGTGAAGTCGGCACAAGGAGTCAACTTGCACGTTGTGTATATCGACTACATAGCCAACTTGGCTGGCGGCGAACTTGAGGTGGCTAGCGATGTTGGTGAAGCTTTGTGGGTGGAGAAGGATAAGCTAGGCTCGCTGTGGGAAGAATTGCATGAGGATACCAAAAAGCTGCTTGAGTTAGCCGGGATGGTTTAGTCTGATGATACTTAGTGAGCTTCGTTTGGTGACACCGGAACTCAGTCTTCTGGTCTTCGCCCTGGTGGTGATTCTGCTTGACCTGTTTATCAAGCAGAAGAAGGTTCTGGCTGGTGTCAGCATTGCTGGCGTGATAGTATCGGCCGGTTTCGCGCTGGCGATGTGGGGAGCACCAGCCGTTGACGTTTTCTATGGCATGCTGGCAGTAGACCGCTTTGCCCTTCTGTTCAAATTCCTGTTCTTGGCGGCGGCAGGTCTGGTCATACTGGCTTCTCAGGACTACGTGAGCAAGTTCGAGAGATTCCAGGGAGAGTATTATGCGCTGGTGCTTATCTCGGCTTTGGGCATGATGTTGCTGGCAGCGGCTGCGGACTTGGTTGCCGTTTATGTGGCTTTGGAGTTAAGTAGCATCTCACTTTACGTGCTCGCAAGCTTCTTGAAAGACCAGAAATCAACCGAGGCCGGGCTGAAGTACTTGCTTTTGGGTGCTGTAGCTTCAGCCGTACTTCTCTACGGTATGGCTATGGTCTTCGGGCTTACTGGACACACTTGCATGGTATGCATCGCCGACGTGGTTGGAGGGCTGCCCGGCACTGGTCTTTTGGACAATCCAGCACTACTCTTGGGCGTTGTGCTTCTGACCGCTGGCTTCGGGTTCAAAATTGCCTGCGTTCCATTCCAGATGTGGGTGCCTGATGTCTATGAGGGCGCACCAACACCAATTACCGGTTACCTTTCCGTGGCCAGTAAAGCGGCTGGCTTCGCCATTATTGTTCGCGTTTTCTCTGTTACCCTTGGTGCTCCAGACTGGCTTAGCCTTGAGTGGGGAATGCTGCTGGCTATCTTGAGCGCAGTTACGATGACTTTCGGCAATGTGGTGGCTATCGTTCAGACCAATATCAAGCGCATGCTGGGGTATTCCAGCATCGCTCAAGCTGGCTACCTGATGGTAGGTTTAGCCACTGTGGGAATGGCGGCCGGAGCTGACGACGTGGGGCGAAGCGGACTGCTTTTCTTCCTCATGAGCTATACCGTCACCAACCTGGGGGCTTTCATCGCGGTCATCGCCATTTCCAACAAGATCGATAGTGATGAGATCGATGACTACACGGGGATGGGTAAGCGGGCGCCGCTCTTGGCATTGGCTCTAACCTTGTGCTTGGTTTCGCTGACTGGCTTACCACCCACGGCAGGGCTCATCGCCAAGATCTACATCTTCAGTGGGGCGGTGAGCCATGGCTTGTTGTGGCTGGTAATCATAGCTGTGATAAACAGTTGCATATCGGCGTACTACTATTTCAGGGTGGTCAAGGTCATGTGGATGGGAGATCCAGCCTCCGAGGAGGGAGTGCCTTCGACATGGGCGCTGCGCACTGCCCTGGCTCTCTGCTGCCTTTTTGTCCTGCTTATGGGCGTTGTCCCTGGCAGCTTTGTTGGCATAGCTGAAGCTGCCGTCAGTATTTTCGGTTCATAAGTTCTGTACTTGCCTCCCGTGGTGTTTCTCTCTTCAGGTCGGCTGTGGTGGTGCTCAATCAGAGGTGGAACGATGAGGTAGTAGCCTCGGTGGGAGAATGAAGCGCGGCAATTCATGCGGTAATCTTGGTGAGGTGAGCCTGGGAAAGGGAACAGATCTGAGTATCGGCTGAATAACACCGGTTTTTGCAGCAACGGAGGTAGCGATGCAATATGAGACATTACTGGTTGAGAGAGTAGGCCACATGGCTACAGTGACGCTGAATCGCCCGCAAATACTCAACGCAATGAATACGCAGGTGATGCTAGAGCTGAAGGGATTGTTGGCTGAGCTGAGAGGAGACGAGGAGACGCGTTTTGTGATATTCACCGGGGCAGGGGCGGCTTTCTCCTGCGGGGTGGAATTCACTCAGAAGGCCATGGATGAGAGATATTCTAGGCCTGAGCTGGCCAACGAAAGGCTTTGGCAGCTATTCGGTCATGATTTCATGCACACAATGGAGAACCTGGAACAGGTGACCGTAGCTGCAGTCAATGGTGCCGCAGTGGGGGCGGGACTCTGTCTGGCCATGAATTGTGATTTCAGGATTGCATCTGAGAATGCTGTCTTTGGTATTCCTGAAGCTAATCTGGGCATCTTCTTCACCTGGGGGGCCACGCCTCGCCTTACCGCATTGATAGGGCCTGCGAAGGCTAAAGAGATGATTATGACTTGCGACAACATCAATGCTCATGAGGCGCTGAGAATAGGGCTGGTAAACAGGGTCGTGCCTCCCGACCAACTAATGAGTTCCTGCAGGGAGTTGGTACAGAGCATTGCCACCAAAGGCCCCTTGGCGGTGAGGATATGCAAGAAGATCGTCAACGCAGCGTCACTGTCAAAAATGGCTGACCTGTATCCGTGTGAGCCCGAGCTTGTAGAAAGGCTTATGGTCTCAGACGAAGCGGCTGAGGGCTTGCAGGCCTTCTTGGAAAAGAGGCCGCCCCGGTTCAGCGACTAGGAAGTGGTGCCAAACGGTCTGTGATGAGGAGACGGGGGGCTTGACAAGAGTGCCGTCTGAAGGTAGACTGTCAGGGTGACTGGCCAGTCAGTCACCCTGAGTCGAGGTCCGAAATTTGCATGTGAAACATGATATGCGAACCTTGAGCAGCGATCAGGAATTGGTTGCCACTCGCAGAGAGCATATAGCTCGATGTGCAACTCGCGCGTTTGTGAAGAAGGGATACGAACGCACGAACGTTGATGAAATCGCCCGCGCCTGCGGTATGAGCAAAGGTAACCTTTACAACTATGTCGGGTCCAAGGAGGACATTCTCTATTTGGTCATCGACCGCGGCTTAACCGACCTGACCGAAACGATTGAAGGCCTCTGTGTTAGACTGAGCAATGCTGCCCCGGCCGATGCTCTGCGAGAGTTCATCAAGACGTACTATCAAGGGGTAGGTGCAGATCCTGATTTCACCCTTTTTACGTACCAAGAGACAAAAAATCTGGACCCCAAGGCACGGCGGCGCGTTCTGGAGTCTGCGGCTCGTGATGTGGCGGCTTGTGAGGGATTGTTGAGGAGGGGTGTGGAATTAGGTGAGTTCCACATTGGCAACATTATGTTGATGGCACACGACATAGTTGTTTCTGGCCACATGTGGGCAGTCAGGCGATGGTTCCTGAGCAGTCAATGCACGCTAGAGGAGTACATCAGGGAGAAGACTGAGTCCATCCTGAAGGCAATACTGGCAGAGGCGCGGGTGGACATGGGAGCGGACAAGGCATAGGAGAACGTGTTTGTGCCGGAGCGTCACTTGAATTGGTGATTTGGAGTGGTGTCAGAAGATAAGACCAAGTTGAAACTGGAACATCTTCACCTTAGCTTTGGCGGCGTTCGGGCTCTTATTGATGTGAGCGTGGAAGTCAGGGAAGGTGAGATACTGTCTATAATAGGGCCGAACGGCGCTGGCAAGACCTGCATCCTCAACTGCATAAACGGCTTCTATCGACCTCAGTCAGGGGGCATTCATTTCGAGGGTCGGAACATTACCCTGATGCCAAGCCACAAGATCGCTAAGCTCGGTATTGCCAGAACGTTTCAGAATATCGAGCTGTTCACGGGATTGAGCGTCCAGGACAACTTGCTGGCTGGAAGACACTTCTACATGACTGGTGGGGTCACTGGTTCTGTGTTGGGCGGCGTCTACTTCGGCAAGGCCCACCGGGAGGAGGTTGAGCAGCGAAGGGCTGTGGAGGAGATCATCGATTTTCTGGAAATAGAGCCCATAAGAAAGCAGGTCGTCGGCACTGTACCATACGGGTTGCGCAAGAGAGTCGAATTGGGCAGGGCGTTAGCCTTACAACCGAAGGTCCTCTTGATGGATGAACCTATGGCCGGGATGAATTTGGAAGAGAAGGAAGACATGGCCCGGTTCGTTCTCGACATATACGAGGAGCGAGTCAACACCATAGTCCTCATTGAGCACGACATGGGTGTGGTTATGGATATTTCACACAGGGTGGCTGTTCTTGATTTCGGGCGGAAGATTGCAGAGGGCACGCCCGATGAGATAAAGAGCGACCGTAATGTTGTCGAGGCGTACTTGGGGACGGCGAAGACATGAGACAGGAGTCTGACCGATGCCAGGCGATACAATAGCCAAGCTGTTTAAGCAGACTTGCGAAAGATATGGCGAGGGGAAGGCAGCTCTTCGCTATAAGAACTTCGGGGTATGGCAGCCCTACACCTGGAAGTATTTCTGGGAACAGTCCAAGTACTTCGGCCTGGGGCTGATTAGTCTGGGCCTTAAGTCTGGCGACAGGATTACCATAGTAGGCGACAATGAACCCGAATGGTACTTTGCTCAGTTTGCTGCCATATGTAGTGGTGGCATCCCGACAGGTGCCTACCAAGATTCGGGTCCCCAGGAGATCAAATACGTCATCGAGCAATCGGGCAGCGTTTTTGTGGTCGTTGAAGACCAGGAGCAGGTCGACAAGCTCATATTTCCGTACCGAGACAGAGAGGGCAAGGAGCAAAAGCCTATCGTTGAGGAGGTGCCTGCAATAAGGAAGGTAGTCTATTGGGATTCGAAGGGGCTCAGGTTCTACGATGACCCCATGCTGATGCGTTTTGAGGAGATGGTGGAACTTGGCAGGGAATATGAGAAGGAACATCCCGACTTACTGGAGCAGATAATTGAGAGCAGCGATGAAGAAGACCCTGTCATGTTGACCTACTCGTCCGGGACCACCGGCTTGCCCAAAGGAATAGTACACTGCTCACGGAGCGTCCTGGCGGCCAGCCAGTGTTGGGATGGGCCAGCGCCTGCTACGGAGGACGACGAGTTCGTTTCTTTCTTCCCCCTGGCATATGGGGCTGAGTTCCTGTATGCCATTCCTGCCTTCATCAAAGGAGGCGCCACGGTTAATTTCCCCGAGGAGCCGGAAACCGTGGCCGTGGACGTCAGAGAAATAGGGCCGACCAAAGCCTCGTCGGCTCCGCGCTTGTTGGAGAACGAGGTCTCTTTCGTGCAGGTAAAGATCGCTGATGCCAGCCTTTTGAAAAGGCTCGTTTATCGCCTATTCATGCCGGTTGGCTATAAGATAGCTCGGATGAAGCTTAATAATCAGAAGGTGAATTTGTTTTGGCAGGCTGTCTATGCCCTTGGTTATCTTCTAGTGTTCAGACCAATTAAGGACTGGCTCGCATATTCGGGGAATAGAGTTATGCTTATCGGTGGTGCTTCCATGGCCTCTGAAGTTTTTGATTTCTTTGTTGGTCTAGGGATTGATGCACGGATGATGTATGGAATGATGGAGTGCACTCCAACAGCTATGCATATGGCGGGTGATATCGACTCTGAGACCTCCGGCGTGCCTACGCCTGGCAGTGAGTTGAGGATATCCGAAGGAGGGGAAGTGCTCTCGAGAGGACCGCAAAAGATGCTTGGGTATCACAACAACCCCGAAGCCACGCGGCAATTGATTGATGAACAGGGTTGGGTACACACCAGTGATGCCGGCTTTATCACGGAGAGAGGTCATCTAGTCTGCATCGATAGACTGGCGGACCTTGGGACTCTGAGGGATGGGACTGGCTTCTCCCCCTCATACATCGAAAACAAGCTCAAGTTCTCGCCTTATATCAGGGATGCTGTTATCGCTGGCGACGATGAGGATTTTGTTGGTGCCCTCATCAGTATTGATTTCCCCAACCTGGGGAAATGGGCTGAGACCCATCGCATCCCCTACACCACGTTTGTTGACCTGTCTCAGAAACCGGAAGCCTATGACCTTATCAGACAGGACGTGATGAGGATAAATGGGCGTTTGCCCGAGAAGCAGAGGATAAGGAGGTTTGCTCTACTGCACAAGGAGTTGGACGCTGATGATGCTGAGTTGACCAGGACGAGGAAGTTGCGGCGGAAGGAAGTCAGCCAGCGTTACCTGGATATGATAGAAGCCTTGTACGGGGACAAGATGGAATATACCGCCGAAGCTAAGGTAACGTACAGGGACGGCAGAACTGCTACAGTAACCACTGCGGTTCAAATCGCGTCAGTGGAGGACGAAGGCACATGAGCGCCATAGTAGAGCACATGGTCATCGGAATAGCAGTAGGCTCTGTGTACAGTATAGTCGCCCTTGGCTTCGTCCTCATATATAAGGCCACCGGCATCTTCAACCTGGCCCAGGGAAGCTTGATGTGCCTTGGCGCCTATATCTGTTATGTCTTGAGCATCACAATAGGATTGCCGTTCTACTTGGCGGTCGTTCTAACCTTGGCGGTCGCCTTCCTATTGGGTCTGTTGATTGAGTTCATTTTCTTGCGCCGTATGATTGGTCAACCCCATCTGGCGATACTCATGGTTACCATTGGCATATACCTTATGGTGCGAGGAATAGTGTTGATTGTCTGGGGTGTGTATAGCAAATCCTTACCATCCTACCTCCCCACTCAACCGGTCGTTGTGCTGGGCGCAAACGTGCTGCCGATTTTCATTGTGGGTGTTGCGGCCGCAGCTATCCTGTTTGCCATATTCATTCTGTTTTTCAAGTTTACCTCTATCGGCGTTGCTATGAGAGCCACTCAGGATAATCAGCAGGTGGCCCAATCGGTGGGCATAAGCGTCAAGCGCATATTCGGAGCCTCGTGGGCTATTGCCAGCCTGGCTGCTGCGGCTGGCGGCATCATCGTGGGCACCATACTATCTGTAGGCTACTCCCTCGACGACTTCGGTTTCAAAGTCCTGCCGGCTGTTATTCTTGGTGGCCTGGAATCGATCCCAGGTGCCCTGATTGGTGGACTTGTCCTGGGTGTGGCCGAACACTTTGGCGCAGCCTACTTGGGGTCTTGGTTGATTGGTATTGAGGATGTAATTCCTTTCATTATCTTGCTGGTGTTATTGCTGATTGTGCCCTATGGACTCTTCGGTCTAAAGAGAATAAAGAGGATATAGAGAGTGCATCTTCCTTGTCGTACGTTCAATGAGACCTACGAGCAGGATATGGCCGTTTTCAGGACCCGGCTACAGTGGCTCCTGCTGGCTGTCGGTATTGCTCTTGGTCTTTGCGTTCCTCTAGTTACCGGCACCTATATGCTCACCATAGTCATAACAGCTATGACAATTATCATCGCGGCGCTGGGAATACAGCTCTTGACTGGATACTGCGGGCAGATTTCCGTAGGCCATTCCGCGTTTGTGGCTGTTGGCGCCTATGCTTCGGCCCTGCTGGTTTCTCAAGCGGGTCTGTCTTTCTGGATTGCTGTGCCTCTTGCCGGCATCGTTGCCGGACTCATCGGATTGATGGTGGGGCTCACCTCTATCAGGCTCCAGGGGTTCTACCTCATCATATCTACGTTGGCCGCGCAGTTCATCATAATGTACGTCATAATACACTGGACGAGCGTTACTGGCGGCTCTTTTGGTATGGCAGCGCCAGCTCCGAAACTGGGAGCGATTGAGTTTGTAGCGCCGAGTAGCTACTATTACATCGTCTTCGCAGCTTTGCTTATGGCCACTTATGTTGCCAAGAACATTGCCAGGACTAACGTGGGGCGGGCATTTATTGCCATACGAGACAACGACTTGGCGGCTGAGGTAATGGGCATCAATCTGACAGCATACAAGTTGCTGGCATTCTTCATTGGCTGTGCTTTTGCCGGTGTGGGTGGGGCGCTGGCAGCCCATGGTCGAGGAGTGATTACTCCGGACAGCTACACTTTGATACAGTCGTTCTGGTACCTGGGTTACATTATCATAGGTGGGCTGGGCACCATTACCGGGGTCTTTTTCGGAGTGATATTCGTATCAATTCTGAACAATGGACTCAGCGCCGTCCTCGCCTCTCTTTCCACCGTTTTTCCGGGTGCTGGCAGCTTGCTTGCGCCGCTGATGCTTTTCATTTTTGGTCTGGTGATCGTCTTATTTCTGACTTTTGAGCCCAGGGGGTTGGCACACCGGTGGGCGATCTTCAAGGCTTACTACCGCCTGTGGCCGTTTTCACACTAGAATCGTGGAGGTGATGTTTATGTGACTGAGATTGCGAGACAAGGCCCTTGAAGAGACTAGCAAAAGAAGGAGGAGAAATGTCCAAGACTATGAGAATAGGTATATTCGTGTTGATGGCTATCCTGCTGGTGGCACTGCCTCTGGCTGGATGCAAGGAGGCAGCGCCATCGGGGCCTCAAGAAGGGGTAATAAAGATCGGCCTCCTCACTGACCTGACTGGGCCCATCGCTGCTTCGTCAGTTCCAGGACTGGAGTCCATGGAAGACTGGTGGAAGTACACGAATGAGGAACTCGGGGGAGTCGCAGGACACCAGGTGGAACTAATCGTTGTTGATGCCAAGTATGATAATGACCTGGCGGTATCAGGCTTTGAGAAGCTGGTCAACCAGGACAAGGTGCACTATGTCTGGTGTGCTTGCGCCAACTACCAGCCGGCTATCAAGCCATTGATTGACAGGTATCATATGCCGACCTCAGGGCCTACCGAAATGGCGGTTCTGCTTCCCCACACTCCAGATTCGTTCCTGTTTGGTAGCATTCCGCACTATGCCGACATGTACCGGTGCAGCCTGACCTGGATCAAGGACAACTGGGAAGGGGCAGATCCCCCCAGAATCGGCATCATGGGGCTCGATGCTTCGTTCTCAAAGAGCGTCGTCAAACCGATTAAGTGGATGCTGGAGAATGAATTGAATTGGCCTATCGTTGCTGAAGAGTGGATGACTATGTCAGCTACGGACGTCACCTCGCAGGTAACCAACCTGAAGAACGCCGACTGCGACTATGTGCTGATGCCCCTAACAGGCGCCCCGCAGTTGATTTTCCAGAAGACGGCCTATGCAGCGGGCCTGATAGAGTCGACGCAGCTCATAGACATCTTCATAACGATGATGATGAGCTTCCGCGGGCTAGACCCCGAGGCGACGACCGGCCTGATGAGCCACAGTCCGTGTGCGCTGCTCCAGATGGCAGATGAGGTGGAGGCGATCGGGCTGATAGATCAGATCCACAAACAAAACCGCCCCGACGCACCGGACCTCGACTGGATACGCATAGTGAACTACGGCGGAGCCATCACCATTAACGATATCTTCGAGAAGGCGATTGACAAGTATGGCTACGATGGCCTTACCGGCGATAACATCAAATGGATTATGGAACACGAGATGAAGGGGTCTACTGCCATGGGATTGCTCGGACCTTGTCCGTGGTCGACCGAGACTCATGCCGGCTACCACGATAACATCCTTGTCGAGACCACGCCGGACTTCGGGCTCGAGATTCTCAAGCTATGGCAAGAGATGCCGCCCTGGCCCAAAGAAGCAGAGGAGGTTGATTTCTGGAGGCTTTGAGCTAGTCATGGGGGACTCCCGGATTCCGGGAGTCCCCCGGGTGAATCGAGATACTGCATGCTGAACGCAAATAACATCGAGGTCTGCTACAGCGAGGTCATACTGGTGCTGAAGGGGGTGTCCCTCGATGTGCCTGACAGGAGCATTGTTGCCCTGCTGGGAGCTAATGGTGGCGGTAAGAGCACCGTGCTGAAGGCTATTTCGGGGCTGCTGAAGACGGAAGAGGGAGAGGTTACTGATGGGAGCATTGAGTTTGAGGGTGAGCGGATAGACCACATAGAGCCAGAGCATAGAGTCAGAATGGGAATTAGCCAGGTGATGGAGGGGCGGATGGTGTTTGAGCACCTTACTGTTGACGAGAACCTTGAGGCTGGCCACTATGTACGCCGGCGCGAGTCAAGCCTGGGTAGTGAAAGGGATATGGTCTTCAACTATTTCCCCAGGCTGAAGGATCTTCGGCGGCAGGTGAGCGGCTATCTGTCTGGTGGCGAGCAGCAAATGCTGGTGATTGCACGCGCCTTGATGGCCAGACCAAGGCTCTTTCTTCTTGACGAGCCCTCGATGGGACTGGCTCCTATCATAGTGGAGGAGATTTTTGGCATAGTGAAGAGGATTAGGGAAGAGCAGGGAGCTTCGGTTCTGCTTGTGGAGCAGAACGCCGTAGCGGCTCTGTCTATTGCTGACCATGGCTATGTCATGGAGAATGGAAAGATCGTTCTTGATGGACCTGCTGACAAGTTGATGGATAACCCTGACGTCAAGGAATTCTATCTTGGGCTCAGCGAGCTGGGCGAAAAAAAGAAATACAGCGAAGTGAAGCATTACAAGCGGCGGAAGCGGTGGCTGGTCTAGGGATGGCAACGAGATAGCCCCAACCCCATTGTAAATATGGGGTTTTTATGTTTATAACAATTGAACGCAGGAGGGAATATGTCAGAATTAGCCGATGCTTTGGCTGACTTGAATGAGGATGAGGTTAGGAAGCTGGTACGTGAGAAAATAGATGCTGGCGTTGACCCCATAGAGATCGTCGGTGAATGCCGCAAGGGCATGGACATAGTTGGCGAGCGCTATAAGAGCAAGGACTATTTTCTCAGTGAGCTAATCATATCTGGTGAGATGTTCAAGGAGGCAATGGCTGTTGTCGAACCCATGCTGCAGGCTGGCAAGCAGATGGAGCCACTGAGCAAGATGGTTCTCGCCACGGTGAAAGGTGACATACATAACATAGGCAAGGACATCGCAGCTACCCTTCTTACGGCGGCCGGCTTTGAGGTACATGATTTGGGGATAGACGTGGCGCCTGGTGTCATCGTGGACAAATTGAGCGAAACGGGGGCACCCATTCTGGGGATGTCTGGTCTGTTGACTCCCTCATTCGAATCGATGAAGGAGACGGTCGCGGCAGTTGAGCAAGCCGGGTTGCGAGACAAGGTCAAGGTTATCATCGGTGGTGGGATTGTCACTGAGCAGGTGCGGAAGTACGCCGGCGCTGATGCCTTTACCAACGATGCATCTGAAGGGGTGGATATATGCAGGGGATTCGCTAGGGAGGTGAATAAATGATACGTGAAACCATGACTCCAGGAGAGAGGGTGGAAGCGGCCATCAAGCTCAAACCCTATGACCGCGTGCCCGTGGCACCGCTTATGGATGTTATGTTTCCCTGTCGGCATAAGGGTATGACGGTAGCCTATGGCATCTCTCACTGGAGGGAGGGGTTCCAGGCCATAGTGGATATCTTCGATGAGGTGGGTGGCTGGGATGCGATGATACTGCCCGGCTACAGCCTTGCCCTTACGCCGACGGTGGCTTCAGGCGTTACGGTAGCTCTGGGTACGGGAGATTACAAGTTTCCTGGTCAGGACCCCGCTGTCTCAGAGAATTCCCAGCCTCAGTATGTGGAACGAGAGAAGCTGACGGCAGAGGATTATGATGAAATCATCAACCTGGGTTGGTCGGGGTTCGCCGAGAAGCACCGTGAGCGGTTTACTCCCTTTAGCCCTGACCAGATAATCGCCTGGACGCAGAGACAAACAGAGCATTACACCGAGGAAGGGGAGGCATGGACTGAGCGCGGAATCCCATCGCTTTGTGGTGCCATAGTCGAATCACCCCTGATGTTCCTGTCTACTAAGAGGTCTCTGACGGCTTTCACTATGGACCTTCACAGGATCCCGGACAAAATCGAGGCGACGATGGATGCCATGGTTGATGGGTTCATCGAAGGTGCCATAGGGGGGGCTCGACTTACAGGGATACCGGGTGTGATGTTGGTACTGGAAAGGGGAGGGGGCTTCTACTACCCGCTGAAGATATTCGAGCGCTTCGAGTTTCCCTACATGAAGAAGATGGTCGAAGCGTTTGCGGCTGAAGGCCTGCTCACAGTCATGCAT
>JADHWZ010000001.1 GCA_016783225.1 Dehalococcoidia bacterium
TGGGCGAAATGGGTATGACCAAGCCTCCCGAGTTAATGAGACCTCTAGACCAACTGCGTGTAATGTGGAAGATGCGGCGGGTATTCAAGTACTTCACCGGCAGGTATGCCAAGCCGGTCGCTGACTATGTACGAAGGCTTCATGACCCGTGGCTGCGTGAGGTCGTCAGGAACCTGTTCTTGCCGGAGGTACCGGTTTGGTTCATCCTCATGCTTCTGGGGCTGCTGGCGGAGCGGCAAATGGGTCTGCTGGAGGGAGGTTCGCTGAACTTCGTTCTACCCATCGAGAAGCGCTACAAGAACCTTGGCGGCCAGGTAACGTACAAGGCCACCGTCCAGGAGATTCTGGTGGAAAGCGACCGGGCAGTCGGGGTACGCCTGGCCGACGGCAGCGAGCACCGGGCTGATGTCGTCATCTCGGCCGCCGACGGGTACAGCACTATCTTCAGGATGCTGGGGGCCAAGTACGTGGACGACAAGATTCAAGCCCGATACACCAATTGGAGGCTGACGCGACCTCTCGTCATGGTCAACTTCGGAGTAGCTCGTGAATTCAGGGACGAACCGTGGCTCAGTATCATCAAGTTGAAGCATCCCTTCAACGCAGCTAACCAGCTCATTGACGGGCTGATGATACGTATCTTCAACTATAGCGACAAGTTTGCTCCGCGTGGCAAGACAGTGGTCCAGGTATCGTTCGAAACGGAGTGGGACTGGTGGAACGACCTGCAAGAGGACCGTCCACGATACAAAGTGGAGAAACAGCGGGTGGCCGGGGAGATTCTGAAGCGGCTGGAGACACACTACCCCGGCATTTCACCACTTGTCGAGATGACTGATGTGGCCACGCCCTACACTACGTGGCGCTATACGCGCAACCACAGAGGGGCCTATCAAGGTTGGCTGCCCGCCGCGGAGACGATTAACGCGCGCGTGGAGAGAACTCTGCCGGGCCTGGCGAACTTCTACATGGCTGGACAGTGGGTGATGCCAGGAGGCGGCGTCCCACCATGCCTCTATTCGGGCCGCCACGTCGTGCAGATGCTCTGCCACAAACATGGAAAACCTTTCACCACTTCTCGATAGGTTGTTCTTACTCCATGCGCGGCACGGTACACTCACCGCCAGCTTCTGTCAGCGCATAGTCCTGGCACCAAGATGGTACTCCTTGCACAGCATGTTTGCCCCATTCTTGATCGCTGATTGTAGCCCACCGTGAACAGGTTACGCGGGCCGACAAGGATTTGATTGCCCATGAGGGATGTGATAGACTTCCTGCGCCGTAATGATAGCGGGGCGGACTTTGTGTTCGAAACTTGCATAGATGGCTACAAGAGATTATGTAAAGAGGTGGCGACTGCCGGGGAGGATGCACGGTCATGCGAATAAAACTCAAGGCTGAACAACTCGACGTATTGGCGCGACAGCTACGTTTCGAAGTGATGCTTGAGGGGCCCCGAGACGTGCGAGGCATGCTGGACGTATTGGCAATGGAGATGCCCTGGGATGAAACCGGACTCAGCAAGTTCGGCAACTCACCCCAGAGGCCAACCAGAGTGACATTTTCCGTCGAAGCAAGCGGCGATGGTTACATTTGTGACATACATCCAGCTCTTGCCCAGCACATTCATACCCTCCTCTCTTCGGGTTGAGGCGATCTCATAGACGATTCCCGTGGAGCTTCCCACACACTGGCAACTCCTGTGCTATCGCTGTGGGAGCCACTACTTGTCCAAGGTTTGAACACTCCACGGCAACGGCTATATAATGGTGATGTCCAGCGGGCCGTTAGCTCAGTTGGCAGAGCACCTGACTTTTAATCAGGGTGTCGCAGGTTCGAGCCCTGCACGGCCTACCATCTGTTTCCTCACCTTCTGCTAACATTTTGCTAACATCGCGCCTGCTTTCAG
The DNA here is from genome assembly GCA_016783225.1 of Dehalococcoidia bacterium. The sequence goes on from JADHWZ010000001.1 coordinate 1,910, forward strand.
TTCCAGGCATGCTTGTCTCCAGCATCTTGTCGAAACGCTCAGCAGCTGCCTCCTGAAGGCCAGGCAATACGTGGCTGTAGGTGTCCAATGTGATCCCGAGACCAGCGTGCCCCAGTCTTTCCGAGACCACTTTAGGATGCACACCAGCTCTTAACATCAAAGTGGCATGGGTGTGTCGCAAGTCATGCAACCGAACATGAGGCAGCCCTGCTTTGCGGATGAGTTTAGCAAAGGCACCTGCAACTGCGTTGGGATTTATAGGGCTGCCGTCCGCGCGAGCAAAAACAAAATCATCGTGGGTTATTCTTCTCCCTAGTCGAACCCACAGTCGTTCTTGGTCAGACCGATATTTGCGGAGTAGCAGTGCCAAGGAGGGTGGCAGCGCTACACTACGCCGGCTGTGGGGAGTCTTTGGCTCCTTGATGACATATTCGCCACTGCCCAACTTGTAAGCTGTCTCAACAACAGACACCGAGGCCATATCCAGATCCACATTGCGCCATCTCAAGGCTAGTGCCTCTCCCCGGCGCAGACCAGTGTATAGCAATGTAGAAAAGAAAACGTAGTAGCGTGTTTCCTGTGCTGCCTCGAGATCGAACTCGGGCCTGTCCGACCCAAAGCCTCAACAGGTCAGATGCCTCGGTCACACACTAGTAGCTGTCCGAAGCCACTCTTCCTTGGAGAGCAGTTCAGTTGGACTTCTGAATGCGCTTGGCATAAGCTCGCACGGCTTCCTTCTGTCCCTCTGTGTCCACGTCTTGTCCCCTTTTGCACCTGACTTCTTCCATAGCTTCCTCAGCCGTTTTGCCTTTCCTTACCAGATAGCAGGCCAAAACAGTCCCCGTACGGCCGATGCCCGCGCCGCATGACACGCCGACCGGTCTTCTCTCAGCGACACATTTCTCAATGAAAGCAATCATCCGGTCGATCTGGTCCTGTTTCGGGGCGGTGAAATCGGGGACAGGTTCCTGGCAGTCAGCGAGGCCGCGTTCCTCAATCTGTGCCGACGTTACCCATGTCTTGTCGTTTTCGGCCATTCTGGCCAGAGCCTCTATTCCCTCGTTCTTTAGATACGCAAGATCGTCATCCGCCATGGGCTTGCTGTGTCCGGCAACTTCTCCCTCAACAAGCCAGCCAAAATTGAATATCCCAACGATTGTTGACACCTCCAACTAAGCTACTCAGCAATCGACACCTTCAAGAGCATATCTTGACCCCCCACCTCCAAGACAGTCCGTCCTTCTGCCGCCGATGCGTTTGGCACGGTGCTTAGCGCAGTTTTCGATTCCCTCGCAGCAATGCTAAAGTTGACAGACTGGCGCACAACAGGCGGACCTAAGTTTATAGCCACTCGACTGGTTTGTCAAAAGGCGCGTCGAGGTGAATCCTGCCGGCAGCGCGTTTCAACTTGTCGCCCACCATAGCCACTCCCTGCAAGCTCAACGCGCTGACTTATCCAATTCCAGCCAAAACTACACGTGCGAAATGGGGGCCTTTATGGTATATTATGCGAACGCTTGCAATCTTTCTCTTGAGGCGATTTGTGGCGGCGCGCCCGTAAGCGCAAGAGGCTATGTGATTTGGCTGGAACGCTGAGGTTCTTCCACAATGGCAGAGTCAAGCGGCGTATACTGCACACCTCAGACTCACGCCCGTAATCACTTGGCAGAAACCGGTCTCGCAGCTTAGTGGCGCTGGACAACCTGGCCATCGACACCCGCGTTGGTATGGTGCAATTGACATTGTGGCGGGGGGCCTCGAGGAAAAGACAGGGCATACAGGTTAGTTGCGCTCTCTGAAACTCGTATGAGGATCTAAGACCCGGGAGAAGAAGTTGGAAGGCAATCTGACCCGATTAGACAGGGTTTTCAATCCGCGGTGCATTGCGGTAGTGGGAGACAAAAGCGAATCCAACTTCATGTGGCTCCGTGCCCAGAGCACCTTCAAGGGGAGACTCTATTCAGTTCAGGTTGACCCAAAGGAAATCGCTCGCATCCAGGAATTGGGGGTAGAGAACTACACCAGCCTTCTGGACATCCGGGACGCCGTAGACCTCGCGATTGTAGCAGTACCCCGAGCGGTAGCTCCCCAGATTCTGGAGGATTGCATTCAGAAGGGGGTGGCTGCCGCTCACTTCTTTACTGCAGGTTTCGCCGAGACCGATACCAAGGAGGGGAGGCAGCTCGAGAGTTCGCTCACCCAGAGGGCAAGAGAGGCAGACTTCTGTCTCATCGGTCCGAACTGCATGGGGATCTTCAATCCCGCACTTGGAGTAAGGCAGAGCGAAGGACAGTATACTGGCATTGCTGGGCCGACCGGGCTCATCTCCCAAAGCGGGACTCACGCTATCACGTTCAGCATCGAAGGGCACCTGCAGGGAGTAGACATCAGTAAATCGGTGAGTTTCGGCAACGGGGTCGTGCTTGACGCCGCCGATTACCTGGACTACTTCGGCCATGACGCCGAAACAAGCGCCATCGGCATGTACTTGGAGGGAGTCAGGGATGGGAACCGATTCCTTGCCGTCCTGCGAGCTGTATCGGCTCAGAAGCCGGTCGTGATATGGAAAGGCGGGCAGACGGAGGAGGGTGGTCGGGCTATTGCCGCACACACCGGATCGCTGGCGCTGCCCCGGGCCATCTGGACTGCTGCCGTGCGGCAATGCGGGGCGATAAGGGTAGCAAACTTGGAGGAACTCGTCGATACACTGAAGGCCCTCATATACCTACCTCCTGTTCTTGGTGATAGAGTGGCCCTGGCCGGAGGCTCGGGAGGGCAATCCGTAGCCATTGCCGACGCGTTTGCTGACGCGGGGCTAAAGGTGCCTCATCTGACCCAGGAATCCTATCACAAGCTCGCAACCTTCTTCAGCCCGGTTGGAGCAAGCTGTCGTAACCCCATAGACCCTGGCGCGAATCGAAGAGAGATGCGACGTATCATGGAAATCCTAGAGCGAGATGCTCACATAGACAACTTGGTGCTAGTGATCTGGCCTGCGGCGTGGCGGCATTTTCCCGAACTGTTTGAGCGCGAGATGCTCGCTGTGGTTGGCCTTAGGGAAAAGACATCCAAGCCCGTGATGGCGATTCTACCCACCTTTTCCTCGCCTGAGAGTCTGCAGCAAATGGGGACAATCGCTCAGCAGCTTCATGAGGGTGGTATCCCAACCTTCCCCACTGTCGAGCGAGGAGCCCGTGCCCTAAGAAACGCTCTGGAGTACTACAGATCCAAGGGCAAGCTCAACGCCAACTAGAACATCGCAGCGTCTCAGTGCTGGCGCGCTGGGACTGATTGACTCAGCGCCGAGATAAGAATAGGGTGTCAAAGATCAATAGCCTAGGTTGAGCATATTGGCTGAGCGGTTTCATGAGTCTTCCCCTGTGAATTGTCAGACCCCGACCTCGAGTGGGGCCGGCAACAAGCTAACGTCTAAGGCCTTTATCCGAATGGTCGGGTACTGAGCCAGGGTGACCAGCAATACCAATGATGGGGCGGATGCCCGCAGAATGTCAGCGAGAGATCCAGAGTCAAATGGTGAGCCGCCCAGCACTTGAACCTGTAACCGGCTGGTCGAAGGCTCCAAAACACGCCCAAGTAAGATGAGAGGAGGTCATTTAGATGGAAGAAGAACTGAGAAGCTTCATTGAATCAAAGTTCCGAGTTCCTGTGGTTGAGGGGCAGGACAAGGTTTGCTCAGTGGAGGAAGCTGTGAGGAGGCATGTAAGGGGGGGAATGGCCATCCATTTTGGGGGAACAGCTGGAGTGTTGGGCTACCAACTCATAAGGGAATTCTGGGGCAAGAGCCCCGATTTCACTCTGATAAACCAGGGCGTGACCGGAAGCCTGCTTGCTTTGATTCACGGTAGACTCATGAGAAAGGCCGTAACCAATTTCGCCGGTAACGGATATCCTAGTCCAGGTCCTAATCCCCTCGTACAGAAAGTCTATCTCTCCGGTGAAGTGGAATTCGAGAACTGGACGATGCGTACCATTCCCCAAATGCTCCTGGCAGGGGCAATGGGGTGGGGTTTCATCCCCACGAAGTCGCTTTTGGGGAGCTCCATGGAGGAGGAGAACAAGGAATCGTTTATGGTCATGGATGACCCCTTCAATCCGCGTGAGAAAATAGGGTTGATGAAAGCTCTGAGACCAGACGTAACCTTTGTTCACGGCATTGCTGCGGACCGTTGTGGGAACACCATAATGACGGATCCGCTGGGGCCTGATGCCTTCGGGGCATGGGCTGCAAGAAGTGGGGTGATAGTCAGCGTAGAGAAGGTTGTCCCTACGGAGTATATCCGCAGACATTCACATCTCGTGCGGATCCCATCCTATCTGGTGCTGGCAGTTTGCGAGGTACCCTATGGAGCTCATCCAGGTGGGATGATATGTGAAGGCTTGCCTGAATATGAAGCCTATTTCCCCGACTACGATTTTATTGCTGAGACCAATGAAGCGTCGAACAACGAGGAAACGTTCTCCACGTGGATACAACACTGGATTCTAAGCTGCAAGGACCACAGCGACTACCTGGCCAAAGTCGGTAACGAAAGGCTCCTTTACCTGAAAGGGAAGGCCCATTCCGATGCCTGGGTAGCTGAAATACTATCTGAGATCCCAGGGATGGATTTCGAAAGGCAGCCAAATTCCATGGAGAGGATGGTGGTAGCTGGTGCGAAGGTGATAGCCGAGAAGTGTATCGCGGAAGGATACAAGACAATACTGGCCGGTATAGGGTTCCCCAACTTATCAGCCTGGCTTGCCGTATATGAACTCAAGGAAAGAGAGCACGATGTGGATTTGATGGCCGAGATAGGTATGTATGGTTTCTTGCCAAGACCATCAGACCCGTTCCTCTTCAGCTACCATGACTTGCCCACGTGCAAGATTATGACCAGTACAGATACGACTCTTGGGTTTTTCGTCGGAGGTTCATCAAATCGATGTATGGGGGTTTTGGGAGCAGCTCAGGTGGATAAATCTGGAAATGTAAACACGACCAAGATTCCCGGCAGATTGTACATCACCGGTTCCGGAGGCGCCAATGACGTAGCCAGTACCAACAGGGAGACGGTGGTTGTGGCCAACTCGGGCAAGCGGAGGTTGGTGGAGAGAGTGCCCTACATTACCTATCCAGGGAGGAATGTGAGGACTCTAGTCACGGACGTCGGCATATTTGAGAAGGTTGGCGGTAGGGAAACCTTTGTGCTCACAGCCTACATCCCTGCTGAAGCGAGCCAGAAGGAAGAGGAGGCCGTGGCCGAGATAAAGGAAAAGGTGGGATGGGAACTCGATGTCGCCTCGGACTTGAAGAGGGTCGAGCCGCCGACCAAAGAGGAGATAACTATGCTGAGGCTTTTCGACCCCAGGGGATATTTCATAGGGTCGTAACTTGCGCCTGCGATGGAGCCTGTACTCAAGATGCAGACGCGCTCGAGTCCACAGACGGGGGCCACAGTGTACAATAGACAGGAATTCTGGTCTGACTTTCAGACTCACCACCGAGCTGCTGGTGCCCTGACTGTGGCTTGATGATGCTTGAGTCGCAGCAATCCGGGCGATTGTCAGGCGAACTGCGAATCGGCCCATGAGTGTCTCTTAACCTTGGCCTGCTGACTGTCCCATTTTCACTGACGATTTACACTCACGGCGGGAAGAGGACTCGTTATGCTCTTCGCCCGATTCTCCGGTCTCAGCTCCACGGTAGCTTGCTTCACATAGACGAGGATTTTGGAAGCTGTAGTACACGACTCGCGTGTGGAGGATTACTACAGGGCTCCCAGATGGAGATTGACAACGACATGCCATGGATATGTTATTGGTGACAAGAGCGATGAGAGATCAGGATACCCCACCACGAGTTGAAATGGGAAATGTCGGTCTACACCGCTTCAGCAGTTATGTGGAAAACCGGGACCTGCCCGGACTATTGCTCCAGCGTAGTCACCCTCATGCGACCTGTGCTATTATTCCCATTGAAGAAGGACTGATGGAGGTACAGCAATGGTAAACCTTTCTCGTTTCTCTCTTGAGCGAAAGGTAGCGCTGGTGACTGGGGGCAGTCGTGGCATTGGCCGGGCTACTGCTTTGGGATTTGCCGAGGCTGGAGCCGACGTGGTGGTCGCCAGTCGGAAATTGCCTGACCTGGAGAAAGTAGCTGATGAAATCAGAGGTGTAGGCAGAAAGGCGTTGCCCGTGGTGGCCCATGTTGGCAGAATGGATGATATTGGCAGGCTGGTAGAGACGGTGGTGGCCGAGTTTGGCACGATTGATATTCTGGTCAATAATGCCGGCACCAACCCGACTATGGCCTCCGTATTGGACACAGATGAACGCCTCTGGGATTCCATCATCAACTTGAATCTGAAAGGCGTGTATTTCCTCAGCCAGGCAGTAGCTCGGGTCATGAAGGACCACGGTGGCGGCAGAATCATCAACGTGTCTTCAGTGGACGCATATAAACCTGAGTATTATGGAGCCATTTACGCTATCTCCAAGGCTGGTTTGTTGATGATGACCAAGTCCATGGCGTTTGAGCTAGCTCCGCATGACATAAGAGTGAATGCCATAGCCCCGGGGCCAGTGAGCACCCACCTCCTCAACTCCCGCTGGTTTCACCTCCCGGAGGAGGAAGCCAAGGCTCAGAAGGCAGCGCTGGCGAAGATGACTCTACTACGGCACATAGCCGAGCCCGATGAGATGGTCGGTGCCATGGTCTATCTGGCGTCTGATGCCTCCAGCTATACGACCGGAGAGACCATCCTCGTGGACGGTGGCGCGTTACTTGGCCCGACGCCACGGGCGGGTTGGTAGTACCAGACCGACGCGCCTTGAAAGACCACGAAGTCCGCACACCCGAGGCTGACACTCTATCGCGTGGTATCGGCAATGTCATCTTCTTCCTTTCCATATGGTTCTTGTCAATTCTCCAAATAACGAAAGCTTTCCTTTTTCGATGTTGACCTTCATTCTTCAATGTATCCACAGGTTTCCCGTTGGTCTTGCCATGTCTTCAATAGCTTTTCAAGTGCCTGCGGGCCGTCGTGCGACCGCCTAGTTGTGCTAGGGTCATGAGTGCAGCCATCTTGTGCTTGACAGGCTTCCCCAGTTGTGTTAGCATCCCCGAATCTGTATGTGACACCGTTTTATACAGCACATGTGTAATATCGCATAATTTCAGGTTGCTGAGTCATCGCTCATATGTGGTTGTGACGTGGCAGGAGCAGCGAACACAAAGACATCGTGGCCCTACCCGAGACACGGGGCGCTCACCTCAATGGGTGAGTCGGGTGTCATTGCCTACCGAGTGCCTCGCTTTGTGTTGCGCCACGGCTGTCAATTCCCACTCACCTCTTCACTTCTGGATCCTGCCCCCCCTAAACGCCGAATCCGCGACCGTTCCGGTCGGTTCGCAGACGTCCACCCAAAAGCAGGCACCTACAACAGATCAAGTTTCACGCTTTCGACACAGATGCCACGGCACTGCCACATGCGAATTTGAGGCTGCGATTGCAGTGTTCCATGACGCGCAGGCGCGCGTCCAAAACCGAGATAACGGAAGGGGGTGATAGCCTGCGAATAAGGAAACACTAAAAACCGGAAGCACTCGACGGTTGGGGATTGCTTCCTGGCTGAAGAGGTTGTGTAACCGAGACTATGAAGGAGGTATCATGTTGGTAAAGACACACAACAACAAGTTTGCTGCACTCGTCATCGCCGTTATTCTAGTTCTGGGACTTACGTTGCCGGCATGCGCAGCAGCGGTACCTGAGCCCGAGCTCTCATTTGAAGCCACAAAGTATAAAAATGCAGAACACGGCTTCTCTGTCTACCATCCTGCTGCTTGGGAAGGGACTGAAGAGCCGGAGCTAGGGCCGACGGTTGTCTACGCAGCTGGAGACCCTGGCGAGCCTCCCCTCCCAGCCATGGTTATTGACGTTCTTGAAGGTGACACCTTTGCCGATACACTCACCGCGGCACTGGAGGGAGGTGGTGCCGAAAACGTTAAGATCTTCACGGAGACCGAGACAACTCTGAGAGATGGCACTCCAGCCATTGAGGCGGAAGGTGCTTTCTCGAACCCGGCAGTTCCATTGCCGCTGGATGCTTTCTGGCTTGGGGCAAAGAAAGACGGCACTTGGACCTTCGTTACAGTAATCACGATAGATGCGATTGCTCCGTTCGATGCAGAGCTGTTCTCGGAGATTGCCCATACCTTGCTGCTCGAATAGATAGAAGGAGTCAACGCCTAGGGTTCGGCATCTTCATGAGTTCTCTACGCCACGCTCGCGTGGCGTAGACCTCAGGGTGAGCGACGCGGTATTCTCAGCGATGCGGCATCACTTATCGGCAGGTGAGCACTTGTGCCTTGGGATTACTTGGACGGCGCTAAGTCAAGAACAATGTCGGAGGTGAAACAATGAACGTATTGGGGGACATCCCACGGAGATGGTCTCAGTTTGAGCCTGATAAAGAATGCATGGTGTGCTATAGCTACGGTGAGGTCAGATATAACTATAAGGAGTTCAACGAGAGGATCAATCGTGTAGCTAATTCCCTGCTCGGCATTGGCCTGAAAAGAGGCGACCATGTGGCAATACTGATGGAGAATTGTCACCGGTACGCTGAGCTGTACTACGCCATGTACAAGACCGGACTAATTCCGGTACCACTCAATCTCAGGTTACATCCAAAAGAGCTGCAATATATAACCGACCACTCGGATTCCGTGGGGCTAATAATCGGGCCCGAATTCAAGGATCTTGCCGCCTCCCTCAAACCGGAAGTAAAGAAGGTCAAGCACTACATCAGCGCCGTTGAAAGAGTCGAGGGCATGGAATGCTATGAGGACTTCGTGGAGAAAGGGTCCCCAGAAGAACCCGGAATAGAAGTAGACGAAAACGATGATGCCATGCTCATCTATACGGGAGGAACAACCGGGTTACCTAAAGGGGCTGTGTTGACTCACAGGAATTTCATGAACTGGCTGACAGATTCTGTGGTGAACAGTACGATAAACATTACTCCGGGGCGGACAGGGTTCACTCCCGAGGATAGCACACTGTTTATTCTGCCCGCATTTCACATCTCCTTCTGGCCAATACTTCTATACCATTTTCTGGGTAACAAAGTCGTTATGGTTAGGCGACCTGACCTAACACAGATTCTCCAAACCATAGAAAAAGAAAGAATCACCCATATGAACGCTGTACCAACGGTATATTTCTGGCTTGTCAAACATCCCGACGTGAAGAAATACGACTTGAGCAGTGTCAAAGGGTTTTCCTATGCTGGCGCACCCTTTCCTACTGAGGTGCTCAAAGAATGCGCGGAGGTTTTTGGCCCTATATTTGGATCAGGCTACGGAGCGACAGAGGGAGGACCCTGGACATCATTACCTCCCAAGGACCATGTCTGGGAAGGTCCGGAGAAGCTGGTGAGAAGACTCAAGTCGGTGGGCAGACCTTCGATGCTCTGCGACGTCCGGATCGTAGATGAAGAAGGCAGGGATGTCAGCCTGGGTGAGGTCGGGGAGGTGATTGTTAAGACCAAGTCAACAATGAAGGAGTACTGGAAAGACCCCGAGAAAACGAAGCAAGTCAAGAAGGGTGATTGGTACCATACTGGTGATCTCGGGGCTTTTGACGAGAATGGTTACGTCTACCTGCACGACAGGATGGCCGATATGATAAAGAGCGGCGCAGAAAGAGTATATCCCATTGAAGTGGAAAACGTTCTCCACAAGCATCCAGCCGTTTCGGAGGTCACTGTCATTGGCGTTCCTGATCCTGAATGGGGCGAACGGGTTGTTGCCATAGTGTACCTGGACCCGGAGCATGCCGAGAAATACAAGGGGAAGGAGGAGAACCTGAAGACAGAGTTGAAAGACTTCTGCCACCAGGAATTAGCTGGATACAAATGCCCCAAGACGATCGACTTCAGCGCTGAACCTTTGCCAAAATCGGCAATAGGAAAACTGACAAGGAAAGAGCTCAAACAAGAGTACAGGAAATCGAGCTGAAGAATGTATGCCGACTGCAACATAAGGAGGTGCAGCAAAGAAAGACGAAGAATCAGTTCAGCCCAAGGAGAATAGCAAATCTAAGGAAAGGATTTAGGAGACAAAACGATGGCTTTCGAGAAACTTTTCGAACCAATCAAAATCAAGGATGTCGAGGTAAAGAACAGAACCGTAGTGGCGCCGATGAACATGGTGTACTCAACACAACACGGGTATGCCACACAGCAAGACATAGCCAATCTGGCGCGCCGAGCCAAGGGTGGTTTCGGCTTAATCGTGACCGGCGCCGTGATAGCAACAAAGCTCTCAGCGCCGCACGTATGGCACAGGAACCTTTTGCTGTATGATGAATCGTTTATCCCTGGATTGAGCATGGTGGCACTGGGTTGCCAAGCACTGGGAGCAAAGGTGGCCATACAGCTCAGCATCGGCTTCGGAAGGTCGGGGCATGCACTTGACGGGACACAGCCCTATGCTCCTTCAGCTATTCCCAACGAGACACCACTTGAGATGATTCCTAAAGGGATAGTGGAATTCATGGCGGGCGCGCCAGGTCTGATAGAACAGCCGATGTACGCCATTCCTAGGGAGATGACCATCCAAGAAATACTAAGCGAGGAGAAAGAGTTCGCTGAGGCATGCAGAAGAGCAGTAATAGCTGGATTTGACATTATAGAAATACATGCGCCTCACGGCTATCTGGAGCACGAGTTCCTTTCAGCACGTTCCAACAAGAGAACTGACCTGTATGGTGGCTCATTGGTGAACCGCATGAGGTTTCTGCGCGAAGTCACCGAGAGCGCGTTGGAGGCAGTTAAGGATGCCATTCCGGTGGGCATCAGGATGAGCGCTGCTGACCACATGCCCGAAGGGTTCACCCTTGATGAAGCCAAAGAGGCAATGAAGATGTGTCAAGACCTGGGTGTAGCGTACTTGCATTTGTCCGACGGGTCTCATGAGGCGCTGAAATACTTCTTCCCGGACTCGCTGGAAGAGGTTGAACAGCACCTTCTGCAGGAAGCCAAGAGCATCAAAGAGGTCATCAGCATACCGGTAATCACGCCTGGGCTTCACGATCCAGCTGCCGCCGAGAAGGCCATCAAGGATGGCGCGACGGACATGATTTCGCTGGGCAGGCAGGCCCTGGCAGACCCGGACTGGCCCAACAAGGCAAAAGAGGGGAAGGCTGACAAAATAAAGAGGTGTAAACGGGACTGCATGTGCCTTATCACGGCCTCGGCCGGCCTGTATGCCAGATGTACCGTCAATCCCGAGCTAGGTTTTGAGCAATACGATCCGGACCTCTTCCCCAAGAGAAGGCCAGGAGCGATAATACCTGCCGGGGTAAGAAAGCTACCGGCACGAGGCCCAGCGCGGATCTAACGTTAGACCAAAGGGATAACTTGGTCCCTTTGACAACCAAATAGCCCCAGCTCGTACAGAAGGTGCTAGTGAGAAGAAACGAGAGTGCTCTAAGCTAAGACAAGATTCAATTCCAGATGAGGAGGGAAAAATGAGAAGGAACGTTTGGTTGGTATGTCTAAGTACTGTTTTGCTTGTAAGTCTGATTGTTGTAGGTTGCGCCAAAGCGCCTGCGCCTGGAGAACCGGGAGCACCCACGATAGGGGAAGAGCCGATTAAGCTAAGATTCGCCATGTGGGCACCTGAGTCGTCGCCCAACGTGTGGCACACAGTCATACCTTGGAAAGAGACGATAGAGGAACGAACGCAGGGCAGAGTCGAGGTATCCGTCTTCACTTTTGGGGGGTTGGGCCCGATGGAAGAGCTGTATGAGAATTGTCAGGCCGGAGTGTGTGACCTGTTCGAGTTTGGCATAATGTCCCAGTTCAAGTTTACCCAGATGGTGGGGATGTCCTATCTTTTTCCTACAGCTACGGTGGCCTCCGTCGTCATTAACGAGTTAGCTCCCAAGTATTTGGCAGAGTACGATTATCCTGATGTTAAGATACTGTGGATGCTTAGCAACTCACCCGCCGATGCGATTTGCTCCACTGAAAGGTGCGGCCTCATTAAGACTCTCGAGGACCGCAAAGGCAAGAAGACCTTTGCTATCTCACCTCTGTCTGTGAAGAACACCAAGGCTATTGGTGCGTCGCCGGTAAGTGTGCCTCTGGTGGAGTGCTACTCCGCTCTGGAAAGGGGAATGTTGGACTATTGGACCAGCAATAAGGACGCCGTGTGGGTGTTCAAAATCTGTTACGCGACGAAGTACCGGACCATAACGCCTCGGGGCAGCGGGACATTCACCATGGGCGTAATGATGAATCAGGCCAAGTTCGATTCACTACCGCCGGACATTCAGCAGATTATAGAAGAGGAAAGTGGCGAGAAATGGGCGGCCATATCCGGACGGGGTATGGAGCTCGCTGACAGGCTGGCCTGGGAAAAGGTACTGGAGTACGATGAGAAAGTCGGTAACCCACCGGTATATTACATGACGGAAGAAGAGCAGCTCAAGGGCGTGGAAATTGCCGACGCGATGAATGAGGAATTTATCGACGAACTTCAGGCCGAGGGTTATCCAGCGAGAGAGGCCATGGAAGAGCTTCTTCGCCTGGTCGAGGTCTACACAGAGAAGTACCCTCCCCTGGAGTGATCGGGTGGTGCCCAGGCAGTTGGGCGAAACTGCCTGGTAGTGACCCTTAAGAAATAAATTCGGAGGTGACGTCCTGCGATTAGAAAAGGTGGCTCAGCAGATAGAGGCAAAGATATCTCTGGTCAGCCAGCCACTCTATGTGGGTGCATACTGTCTCCTCGCGCTATTGGTATTGCTCACTACGGTTGACGTAATAGACCGGCGATTCTTTGGCGCTTCTCTTATTACGGGGGCGTATGAGCTCAGCGGCTTGTTTGTATCCGTGGTATGCTTCGCCACAATTTCATACGTTGAGTTGATGAGAAGGCACCTCAAAATAGACGTAATAACGCAACGCCTCCCGAGAAGACCACAGGCTATCCTGTCGGCGATTATGTATTTCCTATACTTGGGGGTAATCTGCCTTCTGACCTGGGCGATGCTGACGCACGGCCTGGACGTAATGCATTCCGGCAAAACCTCCGTCAGTTTGGCGATTCCCCTCTACCCCTTTTACTTCGTGGGGACTTTTGGCTGCGTTTTGCTTATCTTGATGGTCTTGGCACACTTTCTGTTATATGTGGTGGAAGCATCAAAGAAGGGCGACACCAAAACCCCTGTAGGGGAGCCAAATGAAACCCCAGGGGAGGTGAACTAAATGGATCCAGCTACTCTGGCTATCGTTGCCTTTGCTCTCATGCTTGTGCTTCTGCTGTTAGCCATGCCTGTTGGCCCTTGTATGGCCATAATAGGATTTGGCGGCATGTGTTTGCTGATCGGTCCAGAACCGGCGATTGCGCGCCTTGCCATACAGACGTTCACAACATCATCCATTTTTCTGTTCACCGTCGTCCCTCTTTTCATCCTTATGGGTCTCCTCGCCGCTGAGGCACGGCTGGGCGATGACATCTTCGTTGCTGCCCATACATGGTTAGGGCGTCTTCCAGGGGGACTGGCTGCTGCCAGTGCTCTGGGTTCCACTGCTTTTGGTGCTGTCTGTGGCGACGCCATTGCGGGTGGGGTTACTATGAGCTCAGTCGCCTTGCCTCAGATGCGAAGATATGGTTATAAGGACACGCTATCTCTGGGTACTCTGTGCTCTGGAGGGCTACTGGGTTATATGATTCCCCCCAGCCTGGCGCTTATCGTTTTCTCCTTCTTCACCGACGAACCTATAGGACTTCTTTTCGCCGCTGGGCTGATGCCGGGACTGCTTATCGCTGCACTGTTCATAGTTACCATCTTTGTTCTGTGCAAGCGAGATCCCACCCTGGGACCTCAAGGGTCTTCGTCAACGTGGAAAGAGAAGTTCGTATCGCTGAGGTACGCCTGGACAATCATAGCTGTGTTCGTGGCAGTGCTGGGAGGCATATATGCAGGCATTTTCACTCCCACCGAAGCTGGGGCAGAGGGGGCTTTTGCTATCCTGGTTTTCGGTTTTATCTTCAGGCGCTGGACGTGGGAAAGACTCCGAAATGCTTTTGGCGGTGCGGTGCTGATGACCGGTATGATCTTCCTCATGATTTTCGGGGCTATGGCCTTCAAAGACTTCCTGGCGTTGACGGAAGTCCCCATGAACTTAGCAGCGGGGATTGCCGCCAGCGGTCTCTCCGCGCTGACAGTGCTGGCAGTGATTCTGGCGTTACACATCATACTTGGCCTTTTTATGCCTGTCTTAGCGATCATGGTTCTTACCCTACCCCTGCTGTTTCCTGTGCTTGTGGCTCTCGATATCAACATCCTATTGTTTGCAGTTCTAATGGTGTTGGTCGTGATGATAGGAGCTCTCACGCCACCGGTGGGTATAGTCGTCTTTGTACTGTGTGGATATGCTCAAGTGCCTATAATGACTGGATTCCGCGGAGTAATGCCTTTCATTATTGCTATGCTGGTTGGCCTGGTTATCCTGATAGCTTTTCCCGAAATCACGCTGTTCCTGCCCAAACTCATTAGCCCGGGGTTGTTCTGACGAGGTCATCCTTGCATGAGCGGGCACCGAAAGCCAGCATTCTTAGTCAGGTCGTCCTGAGAATACCGAACCTGCAGTGTTCACCGGTCCGGACCGTGTAAGCAGGAAGGAGGCTATCGAGAGCGGTTTTCAAGTTGCGCTGACGATCTCGATATCCCCAAGAACATCAACACCAGTAACCCATTTAGTGAAGATAGTGCCAAATAGTAAAAGAAGGAGGGCTTTGAAGATGAGTGAGGAAGTATATCGACAAATGAGAGAAGCCATGGCTAAACGCGGGGGGATGCCAGCCCTGGATATACCTGAGTTTTATGAGGTGTGCCGAGTGCTTTTTACTCCGGAAGAGGCTGAGATTAATAACGCTATGCCTAGTGACTTTGTTGCCCCGAGCGTTATCGCCGAAAAGGCAGGCAAAAGTGAAGAAGAGGTCAGTACGATCCTGGAAGCAATGGCGGATAAAGGGCTTTGCGTATCTACTGTAAGAGAAGGAACACATCTCTACCGGCGGGAGCGATTGGAACCTGGGATATTCGAAGCACTGTTTATGCGGGGAACGAAAACGGACAGGGATCGGAACGTGGCCAGGGCTATCCACGACTACAGGGTTGCGGTGGAAGCGGCAGGTGGCGGTATCGACAATATTCCTTATCCTATTTCCCGCGTTATTCCGGTGGGCAGAACGGTTAAGGCTGATCAGGTGGTCCACACCTATGACCAAGTCGTAGCCTATATTGAGAAGGCAGAGCCTATTTCCGTAGGTACCTGTTACTGTCGCCAGGAGGCACTGTTGCTCGATGAGAACGATGTCTGCGGAGCGCCTATGGAGGTATGTTTCACATTCAATTGGTTGGCGGAATATTTCATTGAAAGGGGAATAGGGCGAAGAGTGACCAAAGAAGAGGCCCTAGAAATATTTCGTCGAGCCGAGGACGCCGGCCTGGTTCATGCCACCAGCAATGCTCAAGAACTAATTGCTCTCTGCAACTGCTGTCCCTGCCACTGTATGAGGCTTAAACCAGTCCTCAAGCAGCCAGAACCCGCACAAGCTATTATCCACGGATTTGAGCCATCTTTTGATGCTGGACTATGTACGCTTTGTGGTATCTGCGTTGATCGCTGCCCGGCAAAGGCCCTGTCATTAGGGGAGGGAGACGTGCCACACCGGAACGTGGATAGGTGTATTGGGTGTGGTGCCTGTGCTTCTGGTTGTCCGACGGATGCAATCACCATGGTGGAAAGGGCTGGAACCCCAGTCCCGCCTGCTGATGAAAATGCCCTAGTGGGAGAAATACTAAAGAGTTTCACATTATGACGAGATGTGCAGTTGAACGGAAGTCATTTCTGTTCAATTTGGTCATGTAAGATAAGTTGCTGAAAATAGACAGGGGATGTACCCTTTCTGGGAAATAAGGAATACCAAGAAAGGAGATACACCCCGATGAAGTCGCCAGGAGCGACTACAGAGAAAAGAGTGAAGGAAACCGAAATAAGAGACAAGAATGACATGGCGGCGGGCTCTCTGATTGATGTGGTCCAGCAGGCAGCGGACCTGACCGGTATGACAGATGTGCCGGTGGAGGATCGGACGCTATTGCTCTCCGACAATGGGCCAGGATATCTGTCCCGACAATTCAATGAATACCTGAAGCTGGTAGGGACCAGGCATATCATAGCTTCCCCGTATCATCCTGAGACCAATGGGAAAATAGAGGTAGAAGTTGCTAGGCCGGTGAATGAGGAGTTTCTCGACGAACTGCAGGCCGAGGGTTATCCGGCGAGAGAAGCCATGGAAGAACTTCTTCGCTTGGTAGAGGTGTACGCTGAAGAATATCCTCCCGAGAAGTGACCGATGAGCGAAAAGGCAGGCCAAGGCAAAGGGGTATTCAAGAGTGCGTGCCGGATGTGCCACGGTGGCTGTGGCGTCCTGGTCCATGTGGACTCAGGAAAAGTCGTAAAGGTCGAAGGAGACCCCGATTCACCTCTAAATCAAGGCGCTTTGTGCTCCAAAGGCCGCGCCAGCATCGACCACCTGTACAATCCTGCGCGCCTCAAGCATCCGATGAAAAGGTCTGGACAAAGGGGCGAGGGCGGATGGCAGCGGGTTTCATGGGATGACGCTCTGGATGAGATAGTTGGCAGACTCAGCGACATAAAGGCCAGGTATGGGCCTGAGGCAGTAGCATTGGGGCAGGGGACGGGCAGACATCACTACCATTTTGTCCCTCGGTTTGCCAATGCCTTCGGCACGCCGAACTGGTGTGAACCTGGATGCGCTCAATGCTTCATCCCCAGGGTGATGGTGAGTGCGATTACGTTGGGAGATATGCCCTGGTGTGACTACTATGGGGATGTATCACCAGCCTGCATACTTGTCTGGGGCAGTAACCCTGCAGCCATCAGCGGGGACGGCGAAATCTCTACGAGGTTTCTCCAGGGCCGGAAAAGGGGAGCAAAACTCATTGCGGTAGACCCCCGAAGGTCGGAGACGGCAGCCAAGGCTGACCTGTGGGTGCAGCTTCGGCCGGGCACGGATGATGCACTGGCACTGAGCATGCTGAACGTCATCATTCAGGAGAAGTTATACGACTCCGAGTTTTGCGGGAAGTGGACCCACGGCTTCGACAAACTGGCTGAACGCGTCGTGGAATACACGCCTGAGTGGGCGGAGCCGATAACCTGGGTCCCGTCAGGCCTCATCAGGGAGGCGGCCAGAGCCTATGCCACTACCAGGCCTGCCTGCCTGGATTGGGGTGTTGCGGTCGAACAGACGCCCAACTCGACGCAGACCCTGCGCGCCCTGGCGATCCTGCGTGCCATCACAGGTAATCTCGACGTACCAGGTGGGGACATATTTGGGATGCACGCGCTTAGGCCATTCCCTTACCTGCAAGAGAAACTGCCTCCTGAAATGCTGGGCAGGAGGCTGGGGGCAGAAACGCATAGACTATTGACCACGTTCTCAGCCCATATCCCTGCCTTGCTCAAAGCGATGTTGACGGGTGAGCCCTACCCCGTCAAAGCCTGGCTTATCTTTGGCAACAATGGCCTGGTGACTTATGCCAACTCCAGGGAGGTGTATCAGGCGATAAGGGCATTAGACTTCTTCATGGTCACCGACCTTTACATGACCCCAACGGCTGAACTCGCTGATCTGGTGCTTCCTGCTGCCAGTTGGTTAGAAGTGGACCAGATAGTGGGCTGCCCCTACGTCGCCGAGAATGTGGTTCTTGCTCAGCAGAGGATAGTGCAAATAGGCGAGTGCAAACAGGACGAGGAGATACTGGTGGAGCTGGCAAGAAGCTTGAATCTGGACTCAGGCACAGAGTCAATTGAGGAGGTGTACAACTACCAGTTGGAGCCTCTGTGCATCACTTTTGCTGAACTCAAGCAAAAGGGGCACTTGTCCGTTCCCATGCAATATAGGAAGTATGAAAAGGATGGCTTCAATACGCCTTCCAAGAAGGTTGAGATATATTCCAGCATAATGGAGACGCTTGGCTACGACCCGTTGCCGTATTACCAGGAGTCACCTGAGTCTCCCATTAGCACACCTGAACTTGCCAAGGAATATCCTCTGGTGTTGACCACTGGTGCAAAGATACCCGTCTTCTTCCATTCGGAGTTCAGGCAGATCCCGAGGCTTCGCAAGAAGCACCCCGATCCCCTGGTAGAGATTCATCCGGATACTGCCAAGAAGCTACATATTGAGGATGATGACTGGGTGTTCATTGAGTCGCCGAGAGGCAAGATCAAGCAGAAGGCCAAGTTGACCAATGGAATTGACCCGCGGGTGGTTCACGTCGAGCACGCCTGGTGGTTTCCGGAGAAGCCGGGACCGGAACACGGATGCTGGGAGTCAAATGCAAACCTGCTGACGAATAATGGCCCCCCTTATGACCCGGCGCTCGGAACTTACCAGCTTCGAGCCTTATTGTGTCGAGTTTCCAAGACCTAAGTAAGCAAGGAGGATAGGCGATATGGGCCAAGTGGAGATAAAAGAGAGATACGACGTAGTCATCGCTGGGTCCGGCCCGGCAGGCGCAGCGGCCGCCAGGGCCCTTAGAGGTTCAGGCTTGAAAACCGTGGTCATCGAGCAATGCAAATTGCCCAGGTACAAGATGTGCAGCGGGATACTGTTTCCCCCCGCCGTGAATTTCATTACCACGAACTTCGGGGAAATGCCCGAAGGCATTCTTTCCAGGCCGAGTATCGTCAAAGGCGTTCGGGTGTATTTGACCCTCGACAGCCCTCACTTTGAAGGTCCTTTGTCTTCGTTTGACGAGAGTGAGGGGCTCCCTGAGAATGGACTGAATATTGAACGAGCCCAACTCGACCATTGGTTGTGCTCTCAGAGCGATGCCTTAGTCATCGACGACTGTAGATTTGAAGGTTTTAGGGAGGACGACGGGGATTACACCGCCCAAGTGAGATATTCGGGGGAAGCCATTCAGATCAAAGCCAGATACCTCGTTGGAGCAGACGGCACGATTTCCAGGGTTAGGAAAGCGGCATTCCCCGAATTTGATAAACAGGTCGGGTTAGTCCCCAACTATGAGGAGTGGTATATCGGTGACATAGACCTGGAGCCAGGCTGGTTATACATATTCTTGGACAGGGAAATAACGGGGTACATAGCCACGGTTTTCCACAAAGATGATGAAATAATCGTGGTGACCGGTGTGAAGAAGGGAGAATCCCTGAAAGAGTATTTCAGAAGGTTTCGGGCTCATTTGCAGGACCGACACGGTCTGCTGATAAAGGAAAAAACCAAGAACCACGGCATCACCTTGACAGACATGTCGGCGAGACGGAACTACTGCCTGGGGAAAGGCAATGTCCTGCTGGCGGGCGAGGCCGGGGGGTTCCTGCGCGGTGGCGAAGGCATAACCTCTTCGCTAATCTCGGGCAAAGCCGCGGGTGAGGCCATCCTGGAGAGCTTCAAATCAGGGGAGCCTGCCATCGAACACTACCGGCAACTGGCCTCTGAGGAAACGGAGACTTGTAACAAGGTTCACCAAAGAATGGAGACGAACGCGGGATACAACATTTTCACCAGGCCATGACCACACCGCGAAATGATTGGTTGAAAGAGGACGGAATCGGCGTCGGTCATATCAGGGGACGCCGTTTAGGATATTTCTAATGAAGGAGGTTCGAAATGACGGCAACGGCTTTTGAGAAGGACGATTATTTCAAGATTGACCCTGAGCCCCATCTCATCGGTGACATGGAGCCGCTTAACCACTTCCCCGGCGTGCAGATGTGGTGGGCAGCTATCGCCAGCATTGGTAGACCCCTAATGCTGGGAACGCCGCCTGAGGTCATAGAAGGAATGGAGCCGTACGAGATGGAGAAGAACGCGGATCCAGCAAACCTGCTGGCGGCCATGGACAAGTATGGGGTGGACATTGCCTGCCTCTTGCCGGAGTCAATGATGGACACCACCGGCTACACCAGTCGCTGGGTCAGCAACGGGGAGATGGCCAAGGTGGTAGAGTCGAACCCCGACCGGTTCATGTACCAGCCCAACATCTCTCCTGTGAAGTTCAAGGGCGTCAAGAACACCATCTGGGAGCTGGAGTACTGGGTCAAAGAGAAGGGTGCCAGAATCTTCAAGTTCTACCCCCCCGAAGACACCTACATCAACGACCCCGACCTGTGGACGTTTTACGAGAAGGCCGAGGAACTGGGCATCGTGCTCGACATCCACACCGGGTTCTGCTGGGTGCCGCCTGGAAAAAGCAAGTACGCGCTGCCCATTCTCCTAGATGACGTGGCTCGCGATTTTCCCCAATTAAAGATTGTGGCCTTCCACATGGGCTATCCTTATTGCGATGACCTCAATATGGTCTCCATGGCCCACCCCAATGTTTACCCGTGCCTGTCGTTATTGGTTCCGTGGGCGCTGTCCGCTCCTGGCAAGTTCGCCCATATCATAGGGGAGGCGCTGCGCTGGGTAGGGCCAGACAAAATCATCTGGGGCACTGACTACGCCGGGTTTGGCGCACAGGTTAGGGCGGCGGTCCAGGGCTTCCGCGAGTTCCAGATACCTGAAGACATGCGGGAGCGCTATGGCTACCCTGAGATAACCGATGAGGACCGCAGGAAAATCTTCGGCGAGAACTTGGCCAGGCTCATGGGCATCGAGCCCAAGCGGCGAATAAAGAAATAGGAGGTCTGTACATGACACAGAAACGTGTCATACGCTCCGCTTGCCGCATGTGCCACGGTGTGTGCCAGGTGCTGGTGCACATGGACGGTGACCGTGTGGTCAAGGTCACCGGTGACCCTGATAGCCACACCAGCAAGGGCTACATATGTCCCAAGGGAAGAGCTTCACCCGAGTTACTCTATCATCCCGATCGCCTGACCTATCCTCTCCTCCGTGCGGGAGAGCGTGGGGAGAACAAATGGCAGCGTATCTCGTGGGACGAGGCTCTGGACTTGATGGCTGAGAAGCTGAGGCAAGTAAGAGAGGAGAGCGGGCCTGAGTATTTCGGCATGATGCAGGGTACCGGCCGTCCCTACATGCGCTTCACTGGCCGGTTCGCCAACGCCTTCGGCACCCCGAACTCCACGGGCGTCGCGCATCTCTGCTATATTCCTCGCTTTCTGGCCAGCGTAATTACGCTGGGTCGGACCATGCCGATCTGCGACGTCTACGGCTTCGGCGGTGAAATGCCCCGCTGTGTCATGCTATGGGGATGTAACGTGACCTACACTGGAGCCTCCGACGGCATGTGCGGAGGCATGGTGGAGAAGGCCATGCGCAAGGCGGACAAGGTCATCGTGATTGACCCGAGACGCATCCGCCCGGCCGAGAAAGCCGACCACTGGCTACAACTGCGCCCCGGGACAGATGGTGCCCTGGCCCTGGCCATGCTCAACGTAATCATTGACGAGGATCTGGTGGACCACGAGTTCGTGGACAATTACACAAGCGGCTTTGATAAGCTGGTCGACCACGTGCAACCATTCACCACCGAGTGGGCTTCTTCAATCACGCGTATTGGCGCTGAAGATATCCGTGCTGCCGCTCGCACCTACGCCACCACCACGCCGGCATGCCTCCAGTGGGGCAACGCTGTAGACATGAGCGCGTGCAACTTCCAGACTGCGCGTGCTCTGTTGATTCTGCGCGCCATCACCGGCAACCTTGACAAGCCCGGCGGCGACGTGATGTGGGTGCCACCGGCCAAGGTCAAGCAGCAGTCCCTGTTCATGAACCTGGACGTAGCAGGGATGCAGTTCCTGCCGCCTGAGATGGCGAACCGAAGGCTCGACGCTGGCAAATACAAAATGTGCCCCGTCATCCATCCACCCACATTCTGGCGCTCCATTGTGACCGGAAAGCCCTACCGGCTGCGCGCGTTCTGGATCGTCGGCGCTAACCCCCTGGTCACCATGACCCATTCTCTGGAGGTCGAGGAGGCCTTGAATCTCCTCGAGTTCACGGTAGTCTCGGATTTCTTCCTGACGCCCACTGCACAGCTGGCGGACCTGGTGCTACCGGCGGCCACCTGGCTGGAACAGGACGACGTGGCCAACCTGCACAAGATCTGGTGCGTGCTGGCGCGCAAGAAGGTGGCGCAGGTCGGCGAGGTCAAGGACGACCGCGAGGTGATGATTCAACTCGCCAAGCGTTTGGGCCTCAACGAGGCCTTCCCCTGGAAGGACTACCGTGACTACCTGGACTGGATGTTGGAGGACACCGGCATGGGCTTCGACGAGTTTTGCGAGCGCGGTATCCTGGTCGGCGATATGCAATACCACAAGTACCGGTCCGACGACTTCAACACACCCTCGAAGAAGTTCGAAATCTACAGCGACAGTTTGGAAGCAATAGGGATAGCACCGCTACCTGTATACCGCGAGCCGCCACTATCGCCGATTTCGGCACCGAAAGTGGCGGAGAAGTATCCATTGATATTGACAACCGGTGCCAAGATCAATACCTTTTTCCACAGCGAAGGACGGCAGATAGATTCCCTTCGGAAGGCTAACCCCGATCCTATTGTGGAAATCCACCCTGAGACCGCCGCTTCCCTGAGAGTGAGTGACGGTGACTGGGTCTGGATAGAGACTCCGGAAGGGCGGGTGAAGATGCGCGCCAGACTTTTCGACGGCATCGCCAGGGATGTAGTAAGCGCCCAGCATGCCTGGTGGTTCCCTGAAGCTCCGGCTCCTGAATACGGTTGGAAGCAATCCTCGGTGAACCTGCTTTTCGGAGACACAGAATATGACCCGGATACGGGGTCAGAACCTTTGCGGAGTGTCCTTTGCAGGATCTATCCGCTAGGGGTCAATGAATGAACAATTGGGAGCCAGTGCCCATAAGAAAAGAGCCTTGGTTGACATGTCTTTCTAGTGGTGTTACTATGGTGAGGCGCCATATGTGACACCTTGCATATATGACCTGTGAAATACTGAGCGGGACCTAACGGCACACTTGTCTGTTATCGTTATGGGTGAGATGACGTGTGTGGCATGTATCGCAGGTAAGTCTCAGAAGCCCTTGTGTCAGCGAGAATAACCGGTGGGAGCAAGAACCAACCGAATGGAATGCAAAGGAAAGGAGGGCTGAGCAATGGATTTCGCGTTTGGCGAGAAGGAAGAGGAATTTAGACAGGAGGTCCAAGATTTCCTGAAGAACGTGGTAACCCCTGAAATGGTCGAGGAGAGATCAGGCGGGAAGTACTACGAGAGGGGTCCTCATTCGAAAGAATTGATGCGCAAGGTCGGTGAGAAAGGGTGGTTAGCACTCACCTGGCCTGAAGAGTACGGCGGGCAGGGGCGCCCCTTAGCCGATAGGTTCGTATTTGCGGAAGAGATGCTGAATTGCGGGGTGGCTGCAGGTGGGAGCGGTATCGCTATAGTCGGCCCCACTCTCATGAGGCATGGCACAGAAGAGCAGAAGAAGGAGTGGTTACCTAAAATTGCTCGCGGGGAGATTGAGTTCTCTCTAGGCTACACCGAGCCCGATGCAGGCACTGATCTGGCATCGTTGCAGATGCGCGCTGTGCGCGATGGCGATGATTACATCATTAACGGACAGAAGGTGTATAGCACCATGGCGCACCAGGTTGGATACCACTGGCTGGCGGCAAGAACTAACGTTGATGAGCCGAAGAAGCACAAGGGGATATCACTATTCATGGTAGACCTGAAAAGCCCAGGCGTCACCATAAGGCCTCTCAAGACAATAGCTGATGAGCTAACTGCTGAGGTCTTCTATGATAATGTGCGGGTTCCTGCAAAGAATCGGGTAGGCGAGGAAAACCAGGGTTGGTACTATATAGCCGAGGCCCTGGACTTTGAGAGATCACTGGTTGTCAATATTGTAAACTCCAAGAAAATTGTGGAGGGATTAATAGAATATGCCAAGGAGACTAAGCACAAGGGGAGACCACTGGCCGAAGACCCGTTTGTGCGGCAGGGTTTGGCGCAGCTTTGGATTGAGGTCAACATAAAGCGGTTGCTGGGTTGGCGAACAGCGTGGCTGGAGAGTCAAGGCATTGTCCCCAACGTCGAGGCAGCTGTGCTGAAGGTATTTGGCCACGAGTTGGACCAACGCGTGGCGAAGACAGGCATGGAGATCTTAGGGCTTTATGCCCAGCTCGAACCCGGCTCCAAATGGGCACCTTTGAAGGGAATCATAGAGCACCTCTACCGGTTCGCCATCCACCTGAGTTATGGCGGTGGCTCTCACGAACTCATGAGGACTATCATCGCCTCACGCGGCATGGGATTGCCCCGACTACACTGAGAAGGCGTAGTCCAAAGCAGAGATACAAGACCAAGGTTACTATTCAAAACGAGGGAGGCAGTTATGGATTTCAACCTGAATGAAGAACAGGAAATGCTTAGGACAACTGCTCGGGAGATCTTGGAAAAGGAATGCCCCAAGAACTTGGTGAGGCAGATGGTGGAGGATGAAAGGGGTTATCCTCCGGAGCTATGGCGCAAGATGGCCGACCTGGGATGGCTGGGATTGGTATTCCCAGAGAAGTATGGAGGTCTGGGAGGGAGCTTCCTGGACCTGGCAGTACTTGAGGAAGAGATGGGCCGCGCCTGTTTACCCGGGCCTTTCTTTTCTACGGTTATTCTGGGCGCCCTTTTTATCCTGACTGCCGGGAGTGAGGAGCAAAAGAAGGAACTGTTGCCCAAGGTAGCTAATGGTGAGCTTATCCTCACGCTGGCCTTGACCGAACCAAGTGCCGGTTATGATGCTGCCTCAGTGGAGGTTGAGGCCATAAGTGATAACGGTGACTATGTCATCAGCGGTACCAAGCTCTTTGTTCCCGATGCTCACATAGCTGACTACATCATTTGCATTGCCAGAACCAAAAAGGGGACAGCGCCAGAGGAGGGGATTACCGCATTCCTGGTGGACGGAAAGAGCCAGGGGATCGGTTGCACCGTGCTGAAGACCATCGCAGGTGATAAGCAGTGCGAGGTAGTCTTTGACAAGGCAAGAGTACCAAAGGAGAGCATCGTCGGCAAGTTAGATCAAGCTTGGTTCGCAGTGGAGAAGACCCTGGAGCAGGCAACAGTTGCCAAGTGTGCTGAGATGGTCGGGGGTGCTCAACAGACTGTCCAAATGTCTGCCGACTACCTGAAGGAGAGGATTGTATTTGGACTTCCTCTAGGTGGCTTTCAGGTCATGCACTACTACATCGGTAACATGGTGGTGGACGTCGACAGCTGCAGATTTCTGACCTACGAAGCGGCGTGGAGGCTCAGTGAGGGCCTCCACTGTGAGATGAACATAGCCATGGCCAAGGCCTGGACGAGCGAAGCCTATCGCCGGGTCACCGCCTTAGGGGAGCAGATTTTTGGTGGGGTCGGCTTCATAGAAGACCATGATATGCCTTTGTATTTCAGGCGGGCGAAAGCCGCAGAGGTCACCCTGGGAGATGCCAGTTTCCAGCGCGAGCTGGTGGCGCGGCAGCTGGGCCTGTAGCTAGTTACAAACCAAGTCTGTTGCCAGATCGGCTTATGTGCATAAAAGCACAACAAAGCTGGAGGAATATTTCACATGGTTGCGTTGACACAGAACATGCTGGTCGCGAAAGTAGCACGTGATACAACGTTACTGTCCGTCAAGATTATGTATCGGCCTTTTTCAGAAGGCGGTTATCTACGCATGGAGGCAGGATGACATGTCTTTGAAGCATGGCTTATTGGGATTTCTGAGCTACGCACCCAGGACCGGTTATGAACTCGGCAAAATGTTCTTTGACCCAATTCAGCCTTCGTTGAGCCTAATTTACCGCAAGCTCAGCGAAATGGCCGACGAAGGGCTTGTCACCTTTGAGAGGGTAAACCAGGAGAAGTTGCCCTACCGAAACGTGTTTCATGTCACACAGGCGGGACGTAATGAGTTGAAGCGGTGGCTGAGAGAGCCAGTGATCCTGGTTCCCGACCGAAATCCGCTTCTAATACAACTATGGTTCGGCAGCCGTGTCCATAAGGAGGATATCATAGCCGACATCGAGGCATATGCGGACCAGCTAAGAGAGCAACTCGAATACTATAAGACTGAGGCCAGTGCAGCAGTTGAGAGGGGGCTCAAAGAATCCGCCACCGCGCTGGACAGGGCCTATTGGAGTCTGGTTGTTGACTCCATCATACAGCATTACGAATCTGCTCTGGAGTGGGCAAACGCCGCAAAAAAGAGAATTTCGAGTTTCGAATCTACGGACGTTGATGCCGGAGCTACCAAGAAAAAACCTACTTCACAGCGCTCCCGGTACGCGAAGGGAAGGGCTACAGGCAAGAAAGATTTGTTGACTCCCAACCATCAAGCACCACAAACACGGGTTGCACGGAAGCCAAAAGGGGCCGGTAAGGCACATACAGATAGTTCATTGTAATGAACAGGGGTTAGCCAGATGAGCACGAACGGAACCTTACTGCAATGTGATGGCATAAAACTCGATTTCGGCGGGGTTAGAGCTCTGGACGATGTTAGTTTTGACGTTAGGGCCGGGGAGATTCTGGCTATTATCGGCCCAAATGGTGCCGGTAAGACTTGTGCCATCAACTGTATAACCGGATACTACGAACCGCAGAGCGGGCGCATTCTCTTCGATGGGAACAACATCACCAATAGGCCTACTCACAGGATTACCAAGCTGGGAATTGTCAGAACCTTTCAGAACATAGGGCTGTATCCCTGGCTAACGGTGCTGGATAACTTGATGGTAGCTCGCCATAATTTCATGAAGTACGGGTTCTTGGCTGCCGGCGCATACTTCGGCAGGGCACATCAGCAAGAAATTGAGCACCGCAGACGAGTGGAAGAGATCATAGATTTCCTGGAAATTGAGCATATAAGGAAACAGATGGTGGCCAATATTGCCTACGGGTTGCGGAAGCGGGTGGAGTTAGGACGGGCCCTGGCCTTGGAGCCCAAGGTGCTCTTGCTTGATGAGCCTATGGCCGGCATGGGTGTCGAGGAAAAAGAAGATATGGCTCGATTCATCATTGATGTTGAAGAGACGACAGGAATACCGATAGTCATCGTGGAACACGATATGGGTGTAATAATGGATATATCGGACAGAATAGTCGTGCTTGACTTTGGCAGAAAAGTCGCTGAAGGCACTCCACGAGAAATAGGAGTTAATCCTGAAGTCATCAAAGTCTATCTGGGCGGCGAGCTTGCTCGACACCGTGACTGAGAAACCGATGGGAGTGTCTGTGGCATGATTGGTTCATTTGAAGAAATAATACAAATGACGCATCCAGAGCTGGTGAAGCTGAATTACGCCAAGCGAAAAGAAAAGGTGGCTCTATTAAAGAAGCACCTTGGCATATGGCAAACGCATACGTGGGAAGAGCTATATTCTAAGGTGAAGTATGCCTTTCTGGGTCTGAAGTGTTTGGGTATAGAGCGAGGCGACAAGGTTTGCATCCTTGCCACCGGTGATCCGGAATGGTACATTGCTGAATTTGCCACACAAAGTGCTGGCGGTGTTGTTGTGGGGATAATCGCCGACTGCACACCCACGGAAGTGCAATACCTCGCGGATTTCTGTGACGCCACATTTATGTTTGTTAATGACCAGGAGCAGGTCGACAAGATGTTGGAAATCAAGGCTCAAGTTCCCAAAGTCCGAAAAGTAGTCTATTGGGATACTAAGGGGATGTGGGCTTATGAAGATGAATGGTTAATGAGCTTTGAAGACTTGCTGGCTCTTGGCAAAGACTATGAAGCGGACCACCCCACCCTTTTTGACCAGGAAATTGACAAGGGAAAGCCAGATGACTTAGCTCTTTTCATTTATACCTCAGGCACTGGTGGTTTGCCCAAGGCAGTGCAGCTAAGCTATCGAAATTTGCTCTCCATCCACTTAAACGGCAGGAAGCAGAATCCCCACGAGGCCTACCATGAGGGTGAAAAGGTCCTCAGTTTTTTCTTTCCCGGAATTAGTGGCGAGCAGTCGCAATATATTTGTGGCTTACTTGTCTCAGGTCTGGTGGTTTGCTTTCCGGAAGAAGTAACCACTGCGGCAATGGATACCAGGGAGGTGGCGCCGGCTACAGCGCTCTACCTTCCCAGGATGTATCAAGCATTGGCTGGAGCCGTCAGGGCACGAGTAGAGGACAGCTCATTCATTAAGAGATTCGGCTATGGAATTAGTCTTGCGGTGGGTTACAAACTCACGGAATTTGACCCCATATATCACCCACCCGGTCTGCTGTGGAGAATACTGGGTTTTGTAACGGACTACCTGGGGGCACGCCAAGTCAGGGACAAAATGGGCTTGTTGTATACACGGACATGTTTCACCGGTGCAGCCGGCATTGGACCAGAACTGTTTCGTTTTTTCCGCGCCTTAAAGATTAACCTGCTTCAGGGATTCGGTGCCTCCGAAACAAGTGGAGGGGCGACTGTACAGAAACGGGATGCCGTGGACTTCGGGGCTTGCGGTCCACCGCTGCTGGGCATGGATCTGAGGGTAAGTGATGAAGGTGAAGGGCTCTTCAAAGGGCCAAATGTCTCTGTCGGCTACTACAAAGACAGCGAGTCTACTGCAAAGGGAATGAAACAAGGCTGGTGGCATAGCGGCGATGCCGTTCACCTGACCGATGATGGGCAACTCGTTGTAACGGGCAGGATATCGGAGTTGGCGACATTGAAAAGGGGCGCCTTGTATTCTCCGGTGTATATTGAGAATAGCCTTACATTCAGCCCATACATCTCCGACGCGCAGGTCATAGGAAAGGCGAGAGATTTTGTGAGCGCTATTCTAATCATCGATTTCGAGAATGTGGGAAGGTGGGCAGAGAAAAGGAACATAGCCTACACGACACTAGCCGACCTCTCCCAGAAACCCGAAATCTACGACTTGGTGCGGGCAGAGGTGGACAGGGTTAACCACTTGTTGCCATCGCCCATAAAAATACGCAGGTTTGTCAACTTCTACAAGGAATTCGATCCGGATGAGGGAGAGCTTACAAGGACCAGAAAACTGCGCCGGGGCTTCCTGGAAGAACGGTACGGCGAAATCGTGGAAGCCTTATACGGAGAACGCAGCGAGTTCACCGTGGAATCGGAAATCATCTATCATGATGGCAGACGAGGCAAGATAAAGGCTAGTCTACAAGTACGAGATGTGGAGGCTGTCTAATGGTAACATCTGAAATGCTGCTTTCAGGTCTAGCAAGTGGCGTACTGACTGGAGGGTTGTATGGTCTACTTGCCATCAGTTTCATTCTCATTTACAAGGCATCTGGTGTACTCAATTTTGCTCAGGGCGAGATGGTGATGGTGGGTGCCTATATTATCTTCTTTGCCTTGGCTCAGCTACACCTTCCTGTGTTGCTTGGTTTGTTGGTCGGCATCGTGCTTGCCGGTCTGTTCGGCTGGGCGATACATGAGACTGCTCTGCGCCCCCTGATTGGCCAACCGGTATTCAGTATGATGATGATAACCATTGCCCTTTCCTTATTCTTTAGAGGCATAACCCCAGTGATATGGGGGAACGCCATTCTGCCCGCCCCGGAATTGATACCTCTGAAAACATTGTCCCTTGGAACGGTGAAATTCTCTCTGGTTGGCTTGGTTAGTTTTGCCTGTGCCGCTATCGCAGCCATAGGTTTCACCGTCTTTTTCAAGTTCACCAGACGCGGGCTATTGATGAGAGCGGTGTGCGAAGACCACCAACTGGCTGAGGCCACAGGCATAAGCGTCAGGCGAATACTGAATCAGATATGGATATTGTCGGCCATAGTAGCTATGGTCGGTGGTGTGCTGGTTAGCCAGACTACTGGCGTTGGTGATACTGCTGCCAACATGGCGATG
The DNA here is from genome assembly GCA_016783225.1 of Dehalococcoidia bacterium. The sequence goes on from JADHWZ010000001.1 coordinate 31,809, forward strand.
AAAGCTCTGCCGGTGGCTTTGCTGGTCGGGCTGGAGTCAATCCCCGGTGCTCTCCTTGGGGGGGTAATCATAGGAGTGAGCGAAATCATAGCTTGTCTGTATCTCGATAGTTTCACTCGGGGAGGAATGATGGAGACTTTTCCGTTCATTCTCATGCTGCTGGTGCTCATCATACGGCCCTACGGTCTTTTTGGCTTGAAGAGAATAGAGAGGGTATAGATTTCGATTATGCAACCCTGCGGCATTCTTAACCAGAAATACGCTCAAGATATGGCTATTGTCCGAACCAAGCTGCAATGGGGCTTGTGGATAGCCTTTGTAGTCTTGCTGTTCTTGGTGCCTCTGTTTGTAGCTGCAAACTGGTTAATGTTCCTCAATCACCTGATGATAACGATGATAGCCGTCTTCGGGCTACAACTACTAGTTGGCTTCGCGGGACAAATATCCCTGATGCACGGCGCGACAATGGCGGTTGGAGCCTATTCCGCCACCATGATAGCAGGTACCTTTGCCCTTCCCTTCTGGCTCACCATCCCCTGCGGAACACTGGCAGCCGGTGTAATAGGACTTATCGCTGGAGCTCCTTCCCTCAGAATCAAGGGATTTTACCTGGCGCTAGCCACCTTCGCAGCTCACTACATAATCATCTTCATAATATCGCATTCCCCGCTGGAAATAACAGGCGGAACAATCGGGTTGGACGTACCTCCGGCAGCGGTCGGGAGCTTTGTTTTTCGGGGTGACCTCAGTTGGTTCTATCTGATATTGCCCATTACACTGATAAGCGGGCTATTTGCCAAGAACTTGGCCAGGGGCAAAATAGGGCGAGCTTTTGTAGCTATGAGGGACAATGATCTGACTGCTGAGGCAGTGGGGATTAACCTCTTCAGCTACAAGGTCTTGGCTTTCTTCATCTGCTCGCTGTTTGCCGGACTTGCCGGCTCTTTGCAGGCCTACTACATCGGTTTCATAGATACCAGCCAGTTCACCCTCTGGGACGGGATATGGTACCTCGGAATGATCATCATAGGTGGCGCCGGTAGCATCTTGGGCGTTATATTCGGCGTTGTCATATGGAGGCTCCTGGAGCACGCAATACTCTTGGCAGGTCCTGTGCTAAGCCCAATCTTAGGCGGGACGATTTTCCCACTATTAAACGCTATTTTCGCAGTACTGATAATCGTTTTTCTGATTTTTCAGCCGCGGGGGCTGGCGCACCGCTGGGAATTGTTCAAGGCCAGCTATAGATTGTGGCCATATTCTTATTAGGAGGTGTCGTATGACGCAGTAGCGAAGTTGAAAAGTTGGCACACCATTGTCTGGAAATACAAGCATAAGGAGATTAAAGTGAGAAACAAAAAAACCCCGAAGAAGTACCTGGGTGCTCTAGTGCTGATTGGTATTGTGGTGTTGATTGCTGGATGTGCTCCAGAAGCGGCACCGCCTCCAACCCCTGAAGCCGCGACGCCGCCTCAAGACATCGTTATTGGTCAGGTAATGGATTACTCCGGCTTTTTCAAGACTCAAGGGGCCTGCTTCAAGGCTGCGGCCGATACCTTTGAGCGCTACATCAATGAGGAAAAGGGCGGCATTGACGGGAGAAACGTAAGAATCGTACACTACGATTTCCAAACACAGCCTGCCAAGGCCGTGACTGCGGTGAAACAAGGAAACATGCAGGACCATCCGATCGCCTGGGTCTGCGGTTATTCTTCGGCCATAAATGCAGCCAAGGAACAGCTTGCAGCCGACCAGATCCTCATGCTAGGGCTGCCCAATGCCGATGGACTATCAGACCCAGAGGAGTTTGTTCTTATCACACGCCCGCTCTACGAAGAAAGCTCGCTTAGTTCGCTGAAGCGCTCCGCCGCGGAACATAAAGGACCTGGTAAATACAGGTGGGGGATGCTTGCTTTGGAGGCTATGCCTTCCGCTCAAAGAACTGTTGATAACGTGGATAAGATCTGTGAGATAACCAATACTGAATGTGCTATGATTGAGTGGCTACCTATGCAGATAGCAGACCCAAGTCCCTTCATGGCGAAAATTGAGGCTGCGCTTCCCATGGATTCTGTCGCGCTAGGGACCGTTGATGCACCGGTTGCCATGCTTCTAAAAGCCATGGAGGAGAGAGGCCTTAAAGACAAGGTCACACCAACTATCACCCACCATGCAGGGCCAAACGCCATAAGGCAGCTTGCTGGCTCGGCGATCGAAGGATTGGAAGTTACTTGCCCGTACGCTTCTTATACAGAAGCCGACAGTATACCTATGATGGCGACAATATGTAGGTTGTGTGAGGAATACACACCTGATTATTACCCGCCGGACCTCTTGTATTTGCAGGCGTGGGTAAACTACATTTGTATCACCGAGGGTCTGTCCCTAGCCGCGGAGAAGGTTGGATGGGACCAGGTAACATCTGCAGACCTCAGAGATGTGCTGATTTCCGGGGTGGAAATCGATACCGGTGGTATCAGTCAGCCTGTGTACTGGGAGGGGCCCAGATACCACCGAGGGCTTCGTTGGGACAAGACGACGGTGCAGACAGCTACAGGCGAAAAAATCCTGTACGATTGGATCGAAATACCAGATTGGTATGAGACCGTGGGAGACTAGACGAGTCTTCTCAAAGGTTCGAGATTAGGGCGACTGCCAGGTTAGCAGCCAAGAAGAAAACGCCCGAGATGCCAAGGATACTGGCAGAGTGAGGTATCTGCAGCAAGGTCAGCCATCTGATGGCTTTTGTGGCCAGGAACTGGCAAATCGTTGCTGTGGTAATGCGTGTGCTCGGGTGGGCGATACACAGGTAATCGTGGTCATGAATAACTAGTGTTAGGGTCTAGCGTGCGGCCATGCTGGCAATTAACAATATTGAAGTTAAATACAAGGGATTGATTCTCGTACTAAAAGGCCTGTCCTTGGAGGTAGATGAAGGGGCATTAGTCTGCGTATTGGGCAGCAACGGAGCCGGCAAAACCACATTGCTGAAGTCAATATCAGGGCTGCTGAAGACGGAAGAGGGCGCAGTCACGGATGGCAATATAGTGTTTGATGATAACAGAATAGACGACATGCCTCCGCCAGCTATAGTAAGGATGGGTATCGTTCAAGTTATGGAGGGAAGGAGAATCTTCGGACACTTGTCCACGGAGGAAAACGTTATCATCGGCGCGAATCTGTTTTCCGATGCTAGGACGCGGCAGGACCTGGAGATGGTATATAGTTATTTCCCCCAGCTCAAACAGCTTCGAGGCGAGACTTGCGGCTACCTTTCGGGAGGTGAACAACAGATGGTGGTAATAGGTCGTGCCCTGATGGCACGACCCAGGCTTATCTTGCTTGATGAGCCCTCACTAGGGTTGAGCCCTATGCTTCAAACCACCATCTTTGAGGTAATCAAAAGGATAAGCACGGAGCAAAACGTTGGTGTGCTGCTTGTGGAGCAGAACGCTCTAGCTGCTCTAAGCATCAGCGACTACGGCTATGTACTGGAGAACGGCAGGGTTGTGCTGGACGGCTCCAGTGATAGCCTGAGGGACAACGAGGACATAAAGGAGTTCTATCTCGGGCTAAGCAAGGTGGGGGAGCGCAAGAGCTACAAGGAAGTAAAGCACTACAGGAGAAGAAAAAGATGGCTGGGGTAGACATGAGGGTACGCGAAAGCAAAGCAAGTTAGCCTTGCGGCTGAAGAGAAAACACCAGGAGGGAGAAATGAGCAACAAGGAGTATGAATACCTAATCTATGAGAAAAAGGACGGGGTCGCCAGAATATTCTTCAACAACCCCAAGAGACTCAATGCGATGGGGGCGCCGATGCTTTCGGAGCTGAAGGATGCGCTCCTGGACGCACAGAGTGATGACAGCATAAAGGTTATAGTGCTTACCGGCGCGGGAGACAAGTCTTTTTCTGTAGGTCAGGATTTCAGTTTGCCGTTCGAAGGCATGGGCACTGCTATAGGTACATACAACTATTTGCGGAATGTCTGCTACGAAGCCCACAGGCTGATGGAGAGGATGGAGAAGCCCATTATTGCTGCCGTCAACGGTCACTGCTTTGCGGGGGGTCTGGAGTTCGCCTTGGCCTGCGATTTCATGATTGCCTCTGAGAATGCTACCTTCGGCATGCTTGAAGTCGGCTTGGGCATACTTCCCGGCTCCGGGGGGATTGTGCGTTTCTGTAAGGCTTTGCCAGCGAGAAAGGCCAGGGAACTGCTCTATACCGCCGGCCGATTCTCTGCCAAGGAGGCTGAGGCGATGGGGCTGGTGAACAAGGTAGTCCCACAAGATAAGTTGGAGGATGCTGTCAGGGAAATAACAGACAATATATGCAGCAAATCACCGCTTGCCATAAGACTGGCCAAGATGGTGGTCAATGCTGCTCTAGAAACGCCAGACATTGATGTTGCCCTGGCATTGGAGCGGTCAGCAGGCGGTCTGATTTCAGCTTCAGAGGATGCCAAAGAGGGACCAAGAGCCTTCATGGAGAAGAGGCCTCCGGAATTCAAAGGGCGGTAGGCATCTATTTCCGCTTTCTTGGACGTTTTCTTCTTGGTATGCTAAGAGAAGGGAGGGATAGGCACGTGACATGATATGAGGTACGGTATTGTAGCTCAGTTGGTGAGCGTACAATATGCAGCACAGCGAATTCTAACGGAGGTTCATGTAAGAATGAGCAAAGGGAAACTCGCAATCGCTGGGATTGGTGAGGTGGCCACGGGGTGGTACCCCGATAGGGGCCAGTGGGACATGATTTATGAAACATGCATCGAAGCGATAAGAGATGCTGGCCTGGACAAGAACGACATAGAGGGCGTCATTAGTATCAACCCAATGGCTCAGCCAAGGCTTCAGTCGGAGATTGGCTTTGGGAAAATTCCAGAGGAGTTGGGGCTCAAAGGATGCAAGGAGCTTTGCATAGTCAACGCCGGGGGGTCGAGTTGTGTTGCCTCTCTGAGGATGGCAGAGCAGTGGGTAAACAGCGGTGTTGCAGACATTGTCCTTGTTCAGCACGTCACACAGCACTCGGCCATTCCACCTGATGATGCTATCAAATTCTTTGCTACTGCGGGTGTGGATCTACAGTGGGAATACCCGTTCGGCATGACATTCAATGGCCTTGTGGCGATTGCGGCAACCAGATACATGTACGAGACAGGGACTACTCCGGAGGAAGCTGCCGCGATAGTTGTAGCTCTGCGGAAGTGGTCAGAGCTGGACCCGCTCGCCATGACTCGAAAGCCAGCGACCATTGAGCAAGTTCTCGGCTCCAGGATGGTAAGCACACCTCTGCACGCTTGGGAGTGTAACCGGTTGGCGGATGGAGCGGCAGCAATGATTGTGACTACGCCCGATAGAGCCAGGAAACTGACCAAGACGCCTGTCTTCAAGCTCGGCGAAGGCGTAAGGTATACTCAGGCTACCATGACTCAACGCAGACAAACTCAGAGGAACCCAATCAAGGAAGCAGCTGACGATGCACTAGCCGAGGCTGGCCTTACGTTGAAAGACATGGATGCCCTGGAAGTCTATATGGCTTATCCTCTTGGGGTGGCTCGATTTCTTGAGGGACTCGGGATAGTGGAATACGGCAAGGCCGGCAAATTCATGATGGAAGGCGATACCTGGCCAGGAGGCAAGCTCCCTGTTTCCACTATAGGTGATGCCATAGGTCGAGGTCACACCGGCTCTGGTGTTGGATTCGCAACTTATGTGGAATGTGCACGGCAGATAATGGGCAGAGCTGGAGATAGGCAGATACCCAACTGCAGGTACGTTCTAACGAATGCCTCGGGTGGTTCTGGCATGAATATGGTAGTTACAGTATTTGGGAGGGACATACCATGAGTGAATACAGGAAGCCATTACCTGTCACCCAGCCATGGAGCGAAGAGTTCTGGAAGGGGACTAAACAGCACAGGTTCTTGATTCAACACTGTAACGACTGTGACACGAACATATTCTACCCGAGGAAGTTCTGCCCCGAGTGCTGGTCATCCAACCTCGGCTGGATTGAATCCAAAGGCAAAGGGAAACTGTGGAGTTACACCGTAACGATGTACGGCGTTGAGGAAAGGTTCATGGAAGACCTTCCCTATGTGTTGGCCTTGGTTGACCTGGACGAAGGCATCCGCGTGATGAGTAGAATTGTGAATTGCAGGCATGAGAACCTGAAATGTGACATGCCCGTGGAGGTAGTCTTCGAAGACGCAACTGATGAATTCACCTTGTTCTATTTCCAGCCGGCAAAGCACTAATATACCCGACGGCGTGAATGGTGCCGGGCGCGTTCTTGAGTACCAGGCGTCACTAGGCGTTGCCGCCGGCCGCCTGTGATTGATGCAACGCTTGTACTCTGTGGTAAAGCCAGAAAGGAGTTATTCTGTCTTTCAAGGGGATGCTAGTGGGCGAAAGACTAGCCGGCAAAATCGCTGTAGTAACTGGAGCTGGAAGAGGAATTGGCAGGGCTGAGGCCTTGGCTCTAGCCGGTGAAGGTGCCAAGGTGATGGTCAATGATTTAGGAGTATCCATTGATGGCACAGGGGCTTCGGCTCTGCCCGCAGACGAGGTGGTGGCAGAGATCCGCAAGGGCGGTGGAGAAGCCATGGCCAGTTACGATTCAGTGGCTACCGCCAAGGGAGCCGATAGCATCATTAAAGCCGCAATTGACAACTTTGGAAGAATAGACATCCTGGTCAATAATGCGGGTGTCCTCAAAACACGGATGATTTTCAATATGAGTGACGAGGAATGGGATGACGTTGTGAGAGTCCACCTTTACGGTCATTTCTATTGCACGAGGGCTGCGTGCAGATGGTTCAGGCAGCAGAGAAGCGGGAGAATTTTGAATACCTCCTCCCTTGCCGGATTAGGTGTACCCGGAGCGGTTGCGTATAGTGCTGCCAAGGAAGGGATCGTGGGGCTCACCCGGTCGGTGGCAAGGGAGATGGCAAGGTACAATGTAACTTGCAATGCTATTCGGCCTGAGGCACTCACTCGGCTCGCCCAAGTAGTCCAGCCAAAGCGGGAAGAGAAGCAGGATAGGGTCCAGCACAAGACAGAATTCATGGCGGAAGTGGCGAGTGTAGGGGAAAGCCTGCCCGAGGATGTAGCACCACTCGTTGTCTGCTTGGCTTCCGATGAAGCTGCACACATAAACGGGCGCACCTTCTTGGTGCGCCGCGGAGAGGTTGCCTTATACTCCGAGCCAGCACCGCTGAAACCAGCCCGCAGAGATGGCACATGGACAGTCGATGAGCTAGCGCGTGCCCTTTCCCTAATGGAGATGCACGATGACCTGGCTTGATTAATGCCAACTCATTCCAAGAAACTAGGGAGTATCGGTTACGCAATAGCGAACTAATTCTCCAAATAGTGTCACAAGGTACAGGTGTTTTGCTAACATTTTTGCTAACAAACTGCTTATCACGGGGTGATACCAGAGGACACTGATAGATACGGGCTGACCAACAGACCAGAAACCAGACGACACTCCGTGTTATTCGGAAACACTAGGTGGTATGTTGGGTTTGTATCTTTTAATCAGGGTGTCGCAGGTTCGAGCCCTGCGCGGCCTACTCTCGCCCTCCCCCTCGTTTGCTAACATTTTGCCGACATTTTCTTTTTCTCCTTGTACCGGCAACAGCAGGTTGTGTGAAAACTACCAGCAAATCACGAAAGTGGGGAGGGAGAGGACAACTACCCGGCTTCCGTCTATAATGTGGGAAGGTCATACCGACTAGTCCTGCCTTTCGGTCGCAATGTGGGAAGCAAATCTTCTCAGTTCGACTTTTCACACAGTCTGACATCGCTTGGCAAGCGGGCGCTGCTTGAAGATGAAAGCAGTGACATGAGGTCTGTGGATGCTACTGGAACCCATGAGACGAAGGGACAAGGGTCACCGACTTGGAACGAGAAGGAAAAAGACAGGGGCAGGTCGTTAGACCTGCCCCTGTGTGTTGCCTCGGTTCGGCGCCGCGAATCTTTGCCAGCCGCAGCTAATAACCCACAACCCATCTCCTTGTCCAGGTTACCCACGCGATTGCCAGTATGACTAGAACTCCGCCCATAATCCCGCCGATGAGCCACACATTGGCTGTGAACCCAGCTACTAGACGCTGTATTGTAGCGCGCTGGAACACAGAGCCAACAGCTAGAAATCCGGCAGAGCCTTAGGCGAGGACATATAGGCAATTCTCGCAATAACTGGGAGTGAAGCTTACGGCGGATTTGCCCCCGGCCTAAGCAGATGTCCTAGCAATGGGTATCACACTGAACTTGCCTGTTAAACCGTCAATGGCGACTTGATACTCGCCGGGTGCGCCTGCGGTAGTGACGAACGTGACCTCTTGAGTCTCGCCCGGGCCTAGGGTTACTTGCTCCAAAGCCTTAGCTTGGTCATTTATCCTGAGCTCTATCCTGTGTTGGATGGTCT
>JADHWZ010000044.1 GCA_016783225.1 Dehalococcoidia bacterium
GCTGGTGTGCTGGAACAGAGACCAGGCATTCGATTTCTGGACGGTCTATGGAAATCAGGCTGGGGCAGACCCTTTGAAGATTCTCAGGCCGTGAATTCAGTCTCGCCCTTTTCTTTCTGCTCGATAGCTGCTTGTGCCGTGCTCCGGACTACAGCCCGGGTACAGGAGTTCATTCCTGGGGCGTCACCGCCGCTGGTGAGAACACCGATCTTTTGCATCTCAGTTTCCCAGTGCTGACGAATAGAGACGTTTGCATCGATATCCGCTAGGACGTCTTCCGCACCAATTCAAATCAATCCCCCTCTGTTGTCTTTGCACCACGCGGGGAAATGGACGCAGGAGGTGGGGTGGGTAGCTCGCAGGTGTGGTTGTGGGCATGGCCTGTATCGAGAGCTACAGATGGCTGCTCTGCTCCCTTCTGTGCCGTCTGGCTAGCTTGAGCTGGGGTTAGATACATCTTCTCGGTATATTCTTTGGCCATCCGCCGGGCGCTAAACAAAGGTGCATTTGACCGGATGGCCTCTTTGATTACCGTGATCCAGCCATGCGGCACACCATTCATGTCGCGGTCGTAGTAAAGAGGAACAACCTTCTCCTCCAGTAAGCTGTATAGCTCCTCGGCATCTGACTTGTCCTGATCTGGAGAATCAAATATTCCCACATCCTCGCGAATCGCCCACCCGTTGACCCCGTTATAGCCTTCATACCACCAGCCATCAAGTACACTGAGATTCAGCACTCCACTAAGTGCTGCTTTTTGCCCACTGGTGCCGCTGGCTTCCTCAAGTCGCCGAGGAGTGTTGAGCCAGGCATCAGTGCCATGGACAAGATAACGTGCCATGTGCATATCATAGTCCTCGACGAAGGCTATTCGACCGCCGAACTCAGGGTCTTTTGCCACATTGTATGCTTCCTGGATGAGCTGTTTCCCACGCTCGTCGTCGGGGTGCGCCTTGCCGGCAAATATTATCTGCACTGGTCGCAATTCGTTGCAGAGTATCCGCTTCAGGCGGTCGGCATCGTGCAGAATAAGTGCGGCTCGCTTGTAGTCGGTGAAGCGGCGGCTGAAGCCGAGAGTGAGCACCTCCGTGTCGAGTAAAGCTCCCATTGCTAATGCCTGAACAGGCGGCACGTGGTCTTCTGACCAGCGCTTTCGCGCTCGATCTCGCACCGAGCTGATGAGCTTGTACTTCAGCCACCGGCGGACGGCCCATAGGTCCTCGTCTGGTATGTCGAGCACCTGCTGCCACAAGGCGGGGTCATCATGTCTTTTCAGCCAGTCTTGAGCAAGATACCTTCGGTATAGCCTGGCCATCTGTGGTGCCGCCCAGGTAGGAACATGAATCCCGTTGGTCACCGAGCCAATGGGCACGTCTTTCTCTTCCACGTCAGGCCATAGAGAATGCCACATTCGGCGGCATACCCCGCCGTGGAGCTGGCTGACACCGTTACGCTGGTCAGCCATCCTCAGGCCTAACACGGTCATATTGAAGACTGTCTTATCGGATTCTTGCATGCCTAACTCCAAGAACGTATCTCGGTTTAGTCCTAGAGTGTCCCAGTAGCGATGGAAATGCTTTTCCATCAAGTCAAGGGAAAAGACGTCGTTGCCAGCGGGGGTGGGGGTATGGGTGGTGAACACAGTGGTCGCTCGCACCCTGCTGGCAGCTTCGGCGAAGGCGAGACCATTCTCTACCAACTCTCGAACACGCTCCAACATCATGAAGGCTGTATGCCCCTCGTTGGCATGCCAGATCGCTGGCTCAATTCCAAGTGCTCGCAGAGCGCGCACACCGCCTATACCTAGAACGATTTCCTGCTGCAGGCGCATTTCCCGGTCACCTGCGTAGAGACGAGCGGAAAGCTGGCGATCCGCGGGTGAGTTCTCTTCGACATTGGTATCCAGCAAATAAAGCTTTATCCGACCGACGTTCACCTGCCATACGGCAACGTGAACCGGCCTTGCATCTAACGGGACTTCGACCTTGGTCGCCTGTCCTTGGGCAGTAAGCACGGGAGTGATAGACGCCTCATTGAAGTCTAACTCCTCGTACACATCCTCCTGCCAGCCGTCAGCTGAGACGTGCTGATGGAAATATCCCTGGGGGTACATGAACCCTAAGGCTACCATGGGTAGTCCCAGGTCACTTGCCTCTTTACAATAATCACCTGCCAGAATACCCAGTCCACCCGCATACAGAGGCAGTGAGTTGTGGATGGCGAATTCCAGTGAAAAATACGCTACGGTGTACTGCGTCAGGTGGGGGTACTGCGTAGTGAACCAGGTATCAGATGCTGACATGTCAGTCTTGAAACCATTCATCACAGAGTCGTACTTGTCTAAGAAGACGGGATCCTGGGCAGCAGCTACTAATCGGTGAGGGGCAAGCTGTTGCAGTAGCTTGACCGGATTGTGGCCCGTAACTTTCCACAGAGGGCGATCCAGCACCTTGAACAGGTCCCGTGCCTCTACGTGCCAGCTCCACCACAGATTGTAGGCGAGCTCGGCTAGCCCTCCGATACGGTTTGGAAGCTTCGACGCCGAAAGGCCACTCATCTTATTCTCCAGGCACCTCTTCCATTGTCTGTGTTGACAGGTTTCACAGTCTTCCTCGCTCTTCTATGACATGGTCTCTAACGTTGGGATTTGCCGCCCTCTGTAATGTGTGTCAATATACTCTGTGCTGGAACTTGAGTCAACAGGTCCAGCCTAGCTTCATTTCCTGTTCCTGACCTAACCGTTGTGACTGCTTTGGTCACCATACCTTCTCCGTGACCTTCAGCCGAGGTTGTGGGTGAAGTCGGTGAACTGAATATGCTTCAGTATCTTATGTCCTGCTGAGGAAGTAAATGGCCCATAGGTAGCTTCACGTACGAGGGAATAGTCCTGCATTAGTCGGTAGGAGTGATGCTGGGAACCAAGAACGGTGAGATACCGCTATGGCACAAGTGGATTCCTCGCTCCGCCAACTGCGTGCCTTGGGAGGCTACTCTTGGCATGCATTCCTATTGCGCAAGCTTGCGGCATATCTAAGCAATGATGATGTCGTCCAGCTGTCGCTTCGGCACATGGTGTGCACCTTCACTATCGTGCCAGTACTTCACATCTCCGTTAGGTCCGACCGTCTCGATTACTACCTTTTCCTTGGGCTTGCCAAGAGCCACGACGAGGAGTATCTGGTAGCGGGGAGCTATGTCGAGGGCCTTGCTGAGTTCCTGCCTGTTTATTGAAGCAAGCATGCAGCCGCCCAGGCCCTTATCTGTGGCACCGAGGAGAATGGTCTGAGCCGCTATCCCATGGTCAACGCCAAAGTTCTGGCTTATCTCTGTGTCGCCGAGTATGATGATATACGCCGAAGGCCTTTCTCCTTCACTCGGCCCCGGCCAGTCTTTGAGATAGCCGGCCCAGGCGAGGTGTTCGAATATCAAGGCGTTCTTCTTGGGCTCGCACGAAAGCATGTATTTCAGCGGCTGCAAATTGAGCGCTGAAGCCGAAAGCCTCGCGAGGTCGACCAGCTCCCTCAATGTCTCGAGCTCTGTGGCAATCTCCTGGTGAAATCGCCGGTAGCTCCGGTTCTTTGGTATGAGGTCTTTTATCATTCTGATCTCCTCCTATGAAAGCGTAGTGCAAGTTTGTTAAATGGCCGGGCAATCGATACCGGCTAGGCGAACCGTTCGAACTAGCCTCATCACTCAAGGGACTCTTTTCGACGCAGCTTGCGATAGTAGAAATTGGATAGATACAAACCGGCTGCTGGGTTGTGGCCAAAGACCCTGTCTTTGGCTATCAGGACAGTGGTTGGGGCCTGCGCATACTTGAAGAACAATGAATCGTGACCGACGCAAAGCCCCACGAGTACGTTGAACTCTACCCCTTCGTCATTTAAGATTGCGGCCTGAGTTATGGGACTGCACATCGTCTCCCAGGTGCCGGGGCCGCTTATCTTCTGCTCCTCCCGTATGCCGATTGTCTCTTTTGGTATGCCTCCCGCTTTGCAGCAAACAGATACAACGTCGAAGCCCCTGTTCTCCAGGATTGTGGTCAGAGTCTCAGCCTCGTTCCTTAAGCCAAGGCAGAAGGCAACACCGAGCTTCCTATACCCCATCTTCTTAGCGAATTGAGCCGTTTCCTCTATTCTTGGGTGGCGTGGTGTACTGCCTTCCGGCAGGTTCATATACCCCTCGAATTCCTGGACAGAAGCTTGCCTGGCGAACTCCCTTACTTCTGGCTTATCATATTCGGCCACTGCTCGGTCAATAACGTCTCGCTTAGTTATGGTAGGGCAGTTCGACGCTCCTTGGCCAGAATGTTCCGTCCAACACACCACCTTGGTGCATTTGGCGCATTCAACCTTTTTAGTCATAGGTTCCCTCCTGAAAGACAGCCAACTGGTAGCTGGTGAGTAGCTCAGAAGTATAGCAGAAAGCCCTCAGTTGTGCCTATCAGAACAGGGAATCTGGGATTGCCTGGAGGAATTACCGCAAGATAACTCCGTTTTTTCTTGGAAACGTAGGCGTGGCTTGACCCAGCCATTCAGCGGGGTTGGAAGATGTGGCCAGGGGTATTCGGAATCCTCTCTGGTGGCTTGCCGAGTTTGGCATTACCTACGCGGAAAGCTATTGGTGGTGTGCAAGAAAGCCGACAGAAGTCTGTGTCCAGGGCAATGTTGCTTTGCAGAAGACCCATGCACTGCCCTATGCTATACTGCTTTTTAGCCCACTGTGCTCAGGAGAACGTGAACCGCGAGACAGGGTCAAGGCCAAGCTTGACCTACTCGGCGGATGCAAGCCGTAAGATGGTCTCGGCTTCGCCCAGGTGCTTTGACGCCTCGTTCATTTGCTAGTACGCTATCCCAGAACTTGACGAGAAGGTTATGGAAGAGTTTGCCCTGCTCAAGGATTTCGCCATTATAATGGTAGTCGCAGGTGTGGTAACACTCTTGTTCCGCAAGTTACACCAGCCACCAGTCCTGGGCTATTTGATAGCCGGGCTACTAATTGGTCCCTACACATTGTCCCTTCTGCCAGTGACTGATATTCATAGTATAAGCCTGCTGGCAGACATTGGTCTCGTGGTGCTTCTCTTTGGAATAGGCCTCGAGTTTGGCTGGAGCAAGATTCGTGGGGTTGGGCTGTCAGTCTTGGTAATCGGTGGAATGGAGATTGCCACTATGATCTGCTTGGGCTATGGCCTGGGGCGGCTGCTGGGCTGGTCGGTGACTGACGCTATCTTTCTCGGTGCTGCCTTACACATAAGTAGCTCAGCAATAATTGTAAAGATACTCAGGGATATGGGGAGGCTAAGGCGTCTGTCTTCCAAGCTCATCGTAGGTATCCTCGTAGTCGAGGACTTCGCCGCTGTTGCCATTATTGCTGTGCTGTCAGGTGTAACCGCTACTGGTAGCGCAGAGTTGGGCGCCATATGGTCACTAGTACTGAGGCTGGTCATCTTCACGGTAGCCTCACTAGTGATTGGAGCAGTCATTGTACCCAGGATCATCCGTTTCAGTCACGGACTCCATTCCAAGGAAGCTCTACTTATCACGAGCTTAGGGCTGTGTTTTGCCATGGCTCTGTTAGGTAACTACTTGGGATTGTCTGTGGCCATTGGTGCTTTTATAATCGGGTCTCTGATCGGGGATACGGAATACTCTCAAGATGTAGTAGAGGTGTTAAGCCCCGTACGAGATTTGTTCGCTGCACTGTTTTTTGTAGCGATAGGCATGCTTATTAACCTCGCTAAGTTCAGCGATTTCATCATCCCTGCCATAGTGGTATCCGTTGCTTTCATATCGGGCAAGATTCTAAGTAATACCGTGGGAACATTTATCTCTGGCCATGATGGCAAGACTTCTCTGCAAGTGGGGATGGGTATGCCTCAGATGGGGGAGTTCTCTCTGGTTATTGCGAAGGTAGGAGTACACCGCGGCGTCGTAACGTCTCATCTTTATCCGGTTATTGCTTTAGCCACAGCCCTTACCTCTTTCACTACTCCGTACATTGTGCGCTCAGCGGATTCTGTCGCCAACTTCTTAGACCGCCGCTCACCTCAGCTACTGCAAACATATGTGTCCCGCTTAGCCGATTGGCTCCAGGCGTTGCGTGCAACTCTGGCTCGTGACAGTGTAGCGGCTTCAGTAGTACGACATGCCATCAAGGCAATCATAACAAATCTCCTGGTCATTATAGTGCTTATCGGCATGGCGACTTTTGCTCTTGGCTTCGCCAGTGACTTGGCTCTGGTCAGTGGTATTCGTGCTGACATAATCGGATTGTTGTTTGGTTGTCTCTTGCTGACATTGTGTATGCCTTCCTTTGTGGTCATATGGCGAAATATTAGAGGTCTTGTCCATGAGGGTGTAGCACATGTGCTTATTCGACGGTTATCTGCCAAGATGTGGAGACGCGAGGCACTTCGTGTTGTTCTGAGAGACAGCATAGTGATTTCGTTGATTATTCCGGTGGGGATATGGTTTGTCCCCTTTATTTCTCGGCTCATTTTCATTGGCTCCTTTGCCTTAGCTGTGCCTTTGTTTGTGGTGACTTTCATTCTCGGGCTGGTGTCATGGTTAGCATTCGATATTCATGGGCAGCTTGAAAGAACCTTCAGTCGGACCCTTCTGGGGAAAGAACATGTCACTAGCTCTACGACACTGACTCTTCGAAACATCAGCCGGGGACGGATAGCAAAGTTGGTTCGCAAGATGAAACTGCTTGCAATGAAGATATTCCGACGTTCGGTTCAGCATAATGGAGACACTTCACAATCGCATGGCAAGGGACCGGATGAGACTGCTGAATGAACAGCTTCAGATACAGGTCTTCACGGCGCAGCTATGACTGTCCGACCGTTGTTTCGCCAGCGCGCGGTCGTTTTCTCCAGCCCAGAGTCCGCAGCAGAGCACCCACGGCGGTTTCCCCATGGCTAGGATGGCGAAGGGGGAGGTTGGAGTTGATACGGTAGCGATTACACCGCCCCTCGCGTTCCTTGGTGATGTAGCCAGCAGCGAGTAAGTCCGCGATTATCTTTCGTGTAGCTCTCTCGGTAATGCCAATCCTGTTGCCCAAGTCTAGAGCGGTGCTGCGAGGCTGGCGAGCAATGTGGCGCAGCACCAAGGCGTGGTTGGTGAGAAAAGTCCATCCTGGCATGTGCCCCTTTTTCTTGAGATTATCTATTGAAACCTTGACAAGATGGAACAAACGTGCATAAATAATACATGTACAACACGCGCCTCTGGTTGGCAGCAGCAAAGGGAGCATGTGAGGATGATACGAAGTGAGGTCAAAAAACATATCGAGGCACTCAAGGACGAAGACTCGCGGGGACGTAAGCTGGCCGCTGAGGCCTTAGGGGACATTGGTGATGAGGATGCCGTGCCAGTCCTCATCCAGGCGCTCAAGGACAACAACGAAGACGTGCGCAGAGCAGCAGTCGAGTCTTTGAGTAAGATCGGTCCTGATACCCGAGTTGCCGTGGAGGCCCTTACGGAGGCACTTGAGGACGAATCAGAGTACGTGCGTGGACTGGCGGCCTTGGCATTGGGGGATATTGGCAGTGACACCGCCGTGCCCGCCCTCGTTAGACTGCTCAATGACAGGGACCCGGACGTGCGCAAGGAAGCCGCTTTGTCCTTGGGGAGGATTGGTGATGAGTCTACCGTGCCGGCGCTGATAAAGGCACTCGATGACAACGATAGGCATGTACGTCGAGCTGCTGTCTTGGCCGTGGTGGAGATTGGTGCTCAGACTGGTGTGGCGGCTCTCATTGAGGTGCTTAATGATTATGACGCGGACGTGTGCAGGGCTGCTGTCGAGGGCTTAGGCGATATTGGTGATAAGACTGCCGTGCCACCTCTCGTTGAAGCACTCAAGGGCAACGATGAGGAGGTGCGCAGAGCAGCCGCCAGGTCTTTGGGTAAGATTGGTCCTGATGCCCGCACTGCTGCATTGCCCCTCGTTGACATGCTCAAGGATGAGAACCAAAGCCACATCGCGCGTAGTCTGGCAGCCGAGGCTCTGGGTGAGATTGGTGCGAGTAACGCTGTGCCAGCGCTACTGCAGTTGATTAAGGATGACTATTGGACTGTGCGTGACAAAGCTGCTGAGGCTCTGGGGAAGCTCGGTGATAAGACCGCTGTGCCCGCCCTCATTGAAGCGCTCAAAGACGATGACTCGTGGGTGCGCAAAGTGGCTGCTGAGGCATTGGGGGATATTGGAGATAAGACTGCTGTTCCCACCCTCATTGAAACACTCAATGACGATAACAAGTACGTGCGCAGAGGCGCTGCCGAGGCCCTGGGTGAAATCGGCGATGAGAGTGCGGTGCCGGCTCTCCTCAAGGTGCTCAAAGACAATAATAAGTACGTACGCAGGGCAGTGGCCGAAGCTTTGGGTGAGATCGGCGATGAGAGTGCGGTGCCGGCTCTCCTCAAGGTGCTCAAAGACAATAATAAGTACGTACGCAGGGGGGCCGCCCACGCGCTGGGGCGGATTGGAGATATAGCTGCCGCAGCCGAAAAGGGGACGAAGGGGCATTTGGATTATTAATGCACTCTTGTTATAATGCTGCATATCCAAGTCTGGGAGAGATAAACGGGAAATTAATCGAAAGTTGAGTTTCGTTTGGAGGGGAAGATATGAAAAGAGCGCTTTTCACAATACTGGTCGTTTTGATGATGGCCGCTGGTTGTAGACCTGCTCACGTGACTGACTCCGGCAAGGTTGATGCTCCGCCGGTCATAAGCTCTTTCGGTGGTCAATTGGCGTCCTCAACCGAGTATTACGTGCTCAGATGGGATGTCTCCGGTGCTGAAGAAGTTAGTATCGATAAGGGAATAGGTGAAGTAGCTTCGAGCGGAAGCAAGCAGATATCACCAAGTGGACCCATACAATATACTCTGACGGCTACCAATAAAGCCGGAAGAACTAGTGCTGTCGTCTATGTCGCAGGGATAGCAAAACCGGACTTGGTCATCACCGATATCAGCCAGCGTGAAACCACCGATGGTTACTCAATAAGGTACAGCATAATGAATCGAGCAGGTGCCAACGCTGGGCCAAGCACGACTGAACTATATGTTAATGGCGAGTGCAAAGATAAGGATTCTGTGGATGCTATAGCTGCTGGAGCCTCAGTAACCAAGCAATTCACGGACTGGGTTCAGTCCTCTCCTACAGCCCAGGCTATAGAAGTTGTTGCTGATGCCGGAAATACAGTGGACGAAAGCAATGAAGGCAATAACAAGAAGCAGGTGACTACTTCTTCTGTAGTTGTCTATGATTTTGTAAACCGTGCAACTACGGCTATTTGGAAAAGCGGCTCGCCGCCGACGATTTTGTTTTTTGGCGGAGTTGCTACTTGTGACATGGGCTGCGTACGTTATCGCAATGATAAGAAGCTGGAGGACGGCACCGGTGCGCAAAGGGTGTTAGAAACTCGCCCTAAATGGACTGACAATGGGTGGATTCAGGGCAACTATTATGAGATGCACAGCGGGGCACGCAGCACGTGGTACATAGTGCAGCCAGGTGAGCGTTTCTTTGCGCGAGTTGGCTTCCCGGAAGGAGCCTATGGTGGTGATGTCACGTTCCGTGTTATGATTTGCCCAGAGGGCGGCAGTGATACATGGATTACTGAAGTTAACAAGTCTTACGGCAGCCCTATCAAAACCATCGACGTCCCGTTACAGCCTTGGATTGGCAAAAGGGCTGGCTTTGTATTAGAGGTGCAGGCGAACCAGTCGTCAGCGCAAGACTGGGCATGCTGGGTAGAGGCAAAGATAATTCGCCGGTAACGAACTAGGGGCAGCAAAAGACTAAACTTGCTTCTAGCTGCAGGCGATAATTCGCGGGTACCGGTTACCTAAAAAACCAGCTAATCTACTGCTCTGTAGTTTCTAAGGACTAAGGCTGTTCTCAGAGGTTCGACCTCTGCAGCGCCGAATACTGCAATTAAGGTCTTTAACCTCGGCGATTATGTAGCGGCGCTTCACGACTAAGTGGCCCTTATCAGGAATATCGGTGTTGAGGTTCCTTTAAGCACTTTGTTGGCGACGCTTCCGAATGCCCATTGGCCGAGCCCGGTGAAGCCATGTGTTGACAGCAGTATGAGATTGACGGGGTTTCTGTTAACGTAGTCAACTATGGCTTCAGCTGGGTTGCCTACCGGCACAGCTAGTCGAACTCTAAGCCCATCTTTCCTGAGGCGTTTTCTTACCTGATTTAGGTAGGTTAGGCATATTTGCTTACATCTCTTAGTTTCGTATTTCAAGTACTCTTCCCAGTTCAGAGACATAGGTGGGGGATAGTGGAGGTGAGGTTGAGAAAACAATTCACAGACTCTGAGCAGTACAATGTCAACCGATTGGGCACCGAATTGTTTTGCCAGCGCTCTGACATGGTTCAGTTTGACCTCTGCCAGTTCTGAACCGTCCAGTGGAACCAGCACTGTCATTTCTTGTCCTTCTGTATAAAAAGGCGGTTGAGGAGCGCTGGCTCTAATCCGCAAGACGGGAATCTTGGATTCATGCAGTACCTTGTCTGCCACGCTGCCGCGAATCCAGCGCCTTATGCCCGATAGTCCGTGACTGGCCATTATGATAAGGTCCATCTTACTCTCTGCAGAGTAATCCAGAATGCCGTCAGCAGCTTTTCCCAAGATGACTTCGCCATGTGCTCTTTCTTTGTAGCTGAGCCCCTTTATCAGCCGTTTGAGGTAGCGGTCAGCGGCAGATTTAGCTTCCGACTCAATGCGTGATTTGAACTTAGGGTCAGTCAGCGCCGTGTTAACTGGCTCGACTACATATAGGAATGTCACATCTACTGCACCATTTTTTGTGGCTATTGCCTCCACATGAGGCAACACACATTCCGCTATGTCAGAGCCGTCCAAAGGAGCCAAAATCCTGCTATACATAAATCCTCCTAAAAGTCTTCGGATTATCAACTGTAGCCAATTTGAGTCACGCATTCAGGCCTTATGTCAGGCATACACTGTCTCGCTCATAGTTGACGGTATTGATGATACGGGTCATTGCCCGCGATTGTCAAGGTCGTGTATCGGAGGCTTTGGCGGGCATCTCAGAGTATAGCAGAAAGCCCTCAGTTGTGCCTATTGAAGCACAAGATTTGGGGCTGGTTGGAGGGGTTAGCGTGGGGTGACTACTGTCTTTTTTGGGAGCTGACCATCGTCTTTGTTCGCGCTGCATACAGGGATTTGTCCTGGGGCTGAGGCTGACCGAGCGGCGGTAGACTATCCGGGCTAGCCTGCGTCCTACTTGCGGGCTTGCTTGCTCTGGGTACGTCTTCGAATCGAGCCTCGTCCGTAGAGGTGCTGCCCTGCGAACCTTTGCCTTTAGCTTTGGGGTCACAAGGTTGAGATGATGCCTGTGAGGTTTTAGGGAGGAAGAATGCAGCCCGAGTTTCTAAGCAGAGGAGGCTGGGTTCCTCTGATTCAGCTTCCTCAGCTCCAGCAGTATTTCTCTGAGTAGCAGGAGCTCCAGACGGCGCCAGTTCACTTCGCTGGCCAGCTTTCCCCACTTCCTTTGGTCCTCAGACAGATAGGCTTCGACTATATGGACTACGCTTTTGGCCATTTCTTTCTGCCCCCATATTCAGTGTACTAAGACGAGTCCCACCGAAGTTGCGCAAGGAACCTCGGCAAGTTCATCCAATAACGGGTAGGCTTCCCAGCCGACTTTGCTGATAAGGTCGAAGACGTCGATTCCCATGGCTTCCATAGCTGGTCTGGCCCGGAGTGGGAAGCGGCATCTGCCGCTGTCCAGAAACTGGCAGATCAAGCCGCGGCACAGGTGGTCCTTACAGGAGCCGCCGCCGAAGCCCATGGCCAGGTGGTAGCCGTGTTTGTAGGCAAGGCGCTCAATCTCACAGACGATTTCGCCGGTCTTCTGGTGGAAAAGGAGCGTCTGGTCTTGCTCATCCTTGCCGAGCCTGCTTCCCGGTGCGTAGGCTTCTATAGGTGCAACGTGGGTTTTGAGCAGTATCCCCCAGGAAAACCGGGCGAAGGCTTTGCGAATTAGGTCTAGCTCGGGAACATACGGCGGGCAGTTAGGGGTCTCTCCGGCACGGAGGCACCGTGGTACTGTGCATTTGAG
>JADHWZ010000045.1 GCA_016783225.1 Dehalococcoidia bacterium
CTCAGCTACCTGGACCTCAGCAACGTCGAGCTGGGGGTGACAAAGGACAACTGCCGCCGCGCGGGCGAGTCCCGTGGGATTCGGTGCCGAGATGTCAACACCGGCGACAAAACGAGGGTTGGTAACTTCGTTTTTCTGCGATACCTGGCTTGCCAGCTTTCGTTGTATCTGTTGAGCTTGGGCGATAGTCATTTGCCAACTGTGCAATTGCCGTACTTTCACGTCTCTGATTATAATGGGTAGCGTGTTTCGTCGCAACATTCATCGGTTTTCCAAGGGATGTTGATTGCCAGAGCTTCTTCGTCGGTCTTCAGATATTGAGTGCGTTGTTGGTTCAATGCGGTAGCTCATGGGTTGACGTCTTGTCCCAAAGCAGATAAGGTAGGTGGGTGCGACTGTGCTTCGAAGATTAGGTGGACTGTAGATGACACAAGGTATTTGGATCCTTGAGCGGTGCGTCAGCGATCGTTTCCCTTACCGTCTGCAAATCATGAGGGGTGAGAAGCCGTGGCTTATTCTTCGAACCCAAGACCGCTGGCCTACCGTAGGGAGGAACATCTTTTGTCTCAGAGAGGAAGAGCCGCCACCGGCAGGTGAAGTGCTTGAGGAAATCGAACGAGTCCCGGTTATTGCCTTTCATGAGCGCGGTCGCCGTGTATCGATTATCCTGGACCGAAAACGATACAAACGGTGCGATTTCCTATTCTTGACCAAATCCTATAAACGTAAGCCCGGTGAAACTTATGAGCAGGTTTTTTGGCTGACCCAGAGGTCCATCGAGCAACACAGACCATCAACCAAATTAACCCGGTATCCCGTTGCGGCTGGTATGACTATTCGTATTGCCAGTGATGAGCGTTACCCATGGCGTTTCCCCATCGCCCACATTGAACGTAGGTTGCTTCCCGTTGGTGATTACGCTCTGGTGGATGGAGACCGAGTCTTGGCTGTAATAGAGCGGAAGACTTTTGACAATCTTCTCGCTGATTTTGGGATTATGCCGGTGCTTCACCAGCGATTGGCAGAGCTCACTACCCATGAGAATCATGCTTTCGTGATTGAGGCATTATATTCCGACTTCTTGAATCCCAAGAAGGTTCGGTACTACACGGCTGACTTCTGTGCTCGGGCCATCGCGGAGATATATTCTTTACACCCCAGGCTTCGTGTCGTGTTTTGTGGGAATCGAAAGCTGGCAAATGAGTGGGCTCGCTACTATTTCTTCGCTGTTTTGAATCAGAGGCAAATGGATGTGGTGAGTGTGCCCTAACCCATTTGTTGAATTGTTTTGCCCAACACATGCCAATATTGCTTCTCTAGCCCGTGCGCTCATGCTCAAAAGCCTATTCCCTGGGTAACCCCTGAAATCGCAGTGTGTTGCGTGGCTCAGTGTGCAGCCTGCCTGCTTTGTTGGGTTCACTCAACCCCGTTTGGGCATGCCTCGCAAAGACGTGTCCTCGTCACTGCTGGGGAAGCAAAGGCAAAGCAGTCTAAAGGGGAGCGTTCGAGTTACGGAGTTGACTATACGATGGTCATTCAATTCGCGCTATTGACACGTGTAGTGAGTTGATGCATAATAGCTACTATCATTCTTGAAAGGGGTTTAACCTAGGCGGCAGATCATGGTAAAGATAAGGTTGAGGCGAGTAGGTGCGAAGAATAGGCCGATGTACCGGGTGGTGGTAGCCGATGTTCGGTCGCCACGGGACGGTGCCTTTATCGAGGTTATTGGGCATTACAATCCGTTAGTTGACCCAGAGGCCTTTGATATAGACGAGGAGAAGGCGTTGAAATGGCTTGGGCGTGGAGCCCAGCCAACGGATACTGTAGCCAGGTTGCTCTCTAAGTCAGGGATTATAGAAAAAGCCGAACCGAGTTTTGTAAAAAGGTCAGAGTTAGCAAGCCCGAAAACCACAAGCAGAACTAAAACCAAGGCTAAGGCCGAGACTGAAGCCAAGGCTGAGACTGAAGCCAAGGCCGAGACCGAAGTCAAGGCCGAGACCGAAGCTAAGGCTGAGACCGAAGCTAAGGCCGAGACCGAAGCTAAGGCCGAGACCGAAGCCAAGGCTGAGACTGAAGTCAAGGCTGAGACCGAAGTCAAGGCCGAGACCGAAGCTAAGGCTGAGACCGAAGCCAAGGCCGAGACCGAAGCTAAGGCCGAGACCGAAGCTAAGGCCGAGACCGAGACCGAATCAGCTGCTGAGGAGACATCGTGATGAGAGACTTAATAGAATATATCGCGAAATGCATTGTTAGAGCACCAGAAGAGGTGAGCGTCACTGAAGAGGCTGATGATGACCAAGTAGTAGTAGTGAAGTTGGAAGTGGCTGCGGAAGACAAGGGGAGGGTTATTGGCAGACAAGGTCGTGTTGCTGAGGCAATGCGCACGTTGCTTCGAGTAGTAGCTACGAAGGAAGGTGTTCGGGTTAGACTTGAAATCGTATGAGTGGGTCGCTGGCCCCACACCAGATTCCCAATTCCTTATCGTAGGCTTCTACTTCATATATAGAGACTGGCCAATTGGGTAGCTGAGCTGTAGCTACAGACCTGGTTTCGCCCTTCGACGCCTTCTTGTGGCCACTTTGAGACGGGTGAGGGAACGACGAAGCGCAGCTTCGGTTCTGGCCTCATCTAGCTCCGGAAGGTGGGTGAGGAGTCCTTCTTCAGCGCGGCGCTTAGCTGCCTCAGCACGTGCGACATCGATATCGTCGGAACGCTCGCAGGCGTCAGCTAGGAGTATGACCCTATCGGGGCGTACCTCAAAGAAACCACCGGTAATGGCCATATATGTCTCCTCGTTGTCTTTCCTGATAAGTAACTCGCCGGGCCTAAGCATGGTCATCAAAGGTGCATGGTGAGGCAATATACCTAGGTCTCCCTCGATGCCCGGGGCAACTATGACGTCGACATCATCGGCGAAAACCTCACGCTCGGCAGTTATGATCTCAAGCTTTATAGTTGCCATCACTATTCCTCAAGCTTCTTGGCTTTGACTACCGCCTCATCGATATTGCCTACCATATAGAAAGCTGATTCAGGAAGGTGGTCATGTTTGCCTTCCAGAATCTCCTTGAAGCCGCGCACGGTCTCCTTGACGGGAACGTATTTGCCTTCCGTACCCGTGAAGGCTTCAGCAACAAACATCGGCTGCGAAAGGAATCGCTGAATGCGGCGTGCTCTGTTTACGGTCGTCTTGTCCGCCTCGCTTAGCTCTTCCATTCCCAGGATTGCGATTACGTCCTGGAGGTCCTTGTAGCGCTGGAGAACCTGTTGTATGCCACGTGCAACGTGATAATGCTCCTCCCCGACAACTTTAGGGTCAAGTATACGGGAAGTGGAGGTAAGCGGGTCAACGGCAGGGTAGATGCCGAGCTCCACTATATAGCGTTCCAGCGAAATGACTCCGTCAAGATGCCCAAAAGTGGTGACGATTCCAGGGTCAGTGTAATCATCAGCGGGGACATAGATAGCCTGAAATGACGTGATTGAACCTCTCTTCGTGGAGGTGATTCTCTCCTCTAGTTCACCAACGTCAGTACCTAGCGTAGGCTGGTAACCTACTGCTGAGGGCATGCGGCCCAAGAGTGCCGACACTTCCATGTTGGCCAGGATATGGCGGTAGATATTGTCAATGAATAGAAGTACATCCTGGCCTTCTATTTCTCGGAAATACTCCGCCATGGTTACGCCAGTTAATCCGACGCGGGCTCGAACTCCAGGCGGCTCATTCATCTGACCAAAAACCATCATCGTCTTATCTATGACGCCAGATTCTTTCATTTCACGCCAGAGGTCATTACCCTCCCTTGACCTTTCACCTACGCCGGCGAAGACAGAAAAACCGCCATGCTCGGTGGCAATATTGTGAATCAATTCCATTATGATTACTGTTTTGCCCACGCCAGCGCCACCATAAGCGCCAATCTTACCGCCCTTGGTAAAGGGGGTAATGAGGTCTATTACTTTCAATCCCGTTTCCAGCATTTCACTAGTCGTCTCCTGTTCTTCCAAAGCTGGGGCGGGGTGGTGTATCGGGAAATGTTCCTTGGCATCGACCGGGCCGAGCCCATCTAGTGGTTCGCCGAAGACATTAAAAAGGCGGCCCAGCGTTGCTTTTCCCACAGGTACAGCTATGGCAGCGCCGGTGTCAATTGCCTCTACACCTCTTGCCAATCCGTCCGTGGGAGACAGAGCCAGGCAGCGAACCCAGTTATTTCCTACATGCTGCTCAGCTTCAAGAACGATCTTCAGGCCGTCTTGATTGATTTCAATAGCATTGTAGATTTCCGGCAGCGACTCTTGGGGAAATTCGACATCAACTACCGTTCCGATAACTTGCACTACCTTACCTTTTGCCAAGATTGCACCTCCATCTATCGCAAGACCTCGACGCCTCCGCTGATGTCCAGGAGTTCCTCGGTAATCATGTCTTGACGTGCCTTGTT
The DNA here is from genome assembly GCA_016783225.1 of Dehalococcoidia bacterium. Next base: position 4,446 of record JADHWZ010000045.1, read on the forward strand.
TAGAGTGAGTGTTAGGTCTGCGATAAGCTCGTTAGCATTGTCCGTAGCGTTGTGCATGGCTGTCATACGAGCGGATTGCTCGCTAGCAATGGCTTCGAGGATAGCATGGTAGACTTTCATCTCTACAAAGCGTGGAAGTAGCTCGCCAAGCACATGCTGCGCGTCGGGTTCGTAAATATATTCCGTGGTCTCAGTCTTGGGGATTATGGCGGGTTCCACGGGCAGCAGCAGTTCGAGTATTGGTGTTTGTGACATTACGTTGACGAACTTGGAATAGGCGATATAGACGCGGTCAACAAAACCAGTGGTGTAGTCATCGATAACGATGTGCGAAATGGGGAGCGTGTCGAGCACCGTAGGGCGGTCACTGACCTTGGTGAATTCGGCGCGTATATCACGTTGTGCCCGGCGCATGAAATCTCGTCCTTTGGAGCCAACTGTGATGAGGGTAACCGGCACGCTTTGCTCTAATATGAAGCTGCCCGTATGCCGGTTGACATTTGCGTTGAGACCGCTGCAAAGGCCCCTGTCGGAAGTGATGTGTACTATCGCTAGCCTATTGGCTTGTCTCACCTCCAGTAATGGGTGCAAGGCACTGTCTGCTGGAGCCCCCGCAGCCAGGTCTGAAATCACCTGACTTATCTTGTCGCTGTATGGTCGTCCCGCCAGGGCTTGGTCTTGAGCCCGCCTCATTTTGGCGGTAGCAATCATCTCCATAGCACGCGTAATCTTTGCTGTGCTCTGAACACTACGAATGCGCCGGCGAAGAAGACGTGGACTAATCATTGTGTATTCCTCAATGAGCTGCGGTTTGCTTGAATTCCCCTAAGGCCTTTTGCAGCGCGGATTCCGTCTCTGGTTTGATTTCTCTGTCAGTGGTTATGCTTTGTCCTATCTCGGGGTGGTTAGTCTCCATGAAGCGGTAGAAGCTCTGCTCAAAGTTGGCGACTTTCTCTACTGGCACATCATTCAGAAAGCCATTGGTTACCGCGTAGAGTATCATGACCTCTTTGTCCAGCGCCACAGGCATGTTTTGTTGTTGTTTCAGCACTTCTGTGACGCGCTGGCCAAGTTCTAGTTGAGCGCGGGTAGCTTTGTCTAAGTCAGAAGTACCGAACTGAGCAAACGTGGCTAATTCACGATATTGGGCCATGGTAAGCCTCAACTTGCCGGCTACTTGCCTCATGGCCCTAGTCTGCGCATTGCCTCCGACGCGGGACACTGACAAACCAGCATTAAGTGCTGGTCGAATACCGCTGTTAAACAGGTCCGTCTCGAGATAAGCCTGCCCGTCAGTGATAGAGATGACGTTTGTGGGTATGTAGGCTGACATATCTCCAGCCTGCACTTCAATTATGGGTAGAGCAGTGAGAGAGCCGCCACCCTTTTCGTCAGACAGCTTCGCAGCGCGTTCCAGCAGTCGGCTGTGAAGATAGAACACGTCGCCGGGATAAGCCTCTCGTCCTGGAGGGCGCCGGAGTATCAAGGATATCTGCCGGTAGGCCCATGCATGCTTGGTCAGGTCATCGTAAATGACCAGGGCATCCTTGCCTTGTTCCATGAATTCTTCGCCGATGGCGCAGCCAGCGTAGGGGGCCAGATATTGCAGAGGTGCCGGGTCTGAAGCATTGGCGGCGACAACCACTGTATGTTCCATAGCGTCATATTTCTTGAGAGTATCGATTACCTGTGCTACCTTTGAGGTTTTTTGTCCGATAGCAACATATATACAGATGAGGTCGCCACCCTTCTGGCTGATAATAGTATCTATGGCGATAGCTGATTTGCCGATGGAGCGGTCACCGATTATTAGTTCGCGCTGCCCCCGTCCTATAGGAATAAGGCTGTCTACTGCCTTGATTCCAGTGTGTACTGGAGTCCTCACAGGCTGCCTGTCTACAACGTTTGGCGCAACACGCTCAACAGGTCTGGCCTTTGTTGTCTTGAGCGGCCCCAGGCCATCCAGTGGTTCACCAATGGGGTCGATTACACGTCCTATGAGCTCTGTGCCGACCGGTACCTCGACTACCTGGCCTGTGCAATGCACCTCGTCTCCTTCTTTTATGTGGCTGTAGTCGCCGAGGATCACTGCGGCAACGTTGTCCTCTTCTAGGTTTAACGCTAGCCCCATGATGCCGTCGGGGAATGCAAGCAATTCATTGTATTTGGCGCCACGCAGTCCATGAATCCGGGCGACACCGTCGCCCACCCCCACTACTGTTCCTATATCGACTACGGTCACAGCGGTGCCGAAGCTCTCTATTTGCTCTTTGATTACTGAGACTATATCTCGTCCTCCAGTCGTCATAGTGCTCGCCCCCTTACACGTTCTTGTCTGTTGGCCGCACCAGGCTTTTCTTCAATTCGTCCAGTTTCTTTCGAACACTGCCGTCAATAAGAGTGCCGTCGATTCTGGCAATCATGCCACCCAGAATCGCAGGATCAACCTGAAGATTCACGACGATGTCCTTCCCCACTATAGCCTTGAGTCTGGTGGCAATTCTCTCCCCATCGTCAGCCTCTGTGGGTATGGCTGTGACAACGTTGGCATGTTTGATGCCGCGGAAATCATCCAGCAGTCGGTCGTACTCATCAGCAATCTGCTGTGTGTTTGCGAACTTACCCTTGGAGATCAGCAAGTAGCAAAGGTTCAAACTGAGCTGGTTGATTTCACCCAGTTTCTCTCTGACGAGTTTAGCTTTGAGGTCAAACGGCAGTTTTGGGTTTTCTATCAAGCCAGAGACTTCGGTGTCTTTGGTCAGCTCAGCAATGCTTCTAATGTCAGACCGCCATTGGTCGAAGTTGCCCTTTTCACGGGCAATATCAAATGCGGCCTGAGCATAACGTTTTGCAGAAGTTGATGTTGTCACGGCAGGCTAGCCTTCTAATTTGGTCCAAACGTCGTGCTTTTATCCAGTACTTCATCGATGAGTTTGCGATGCCGCTTGCTGTCCAAGGTTTCTTCGATGACTTTCTCTGCAGCAAGTATAGCTATTTCTGCGAAATCCGTACGCAACTCATTGATGGCTTTGTCCCGTTCGAGCTCTATCTCGCTTCGAGCTTTGTTGATCAGGCTCTCGGACTCTTTGCGCGCGCCTTCCGCGGCCTCTTGCTTAAGCCTCTCTCCGATCTGTGCTGCCTGCGCTACTATCTCCTGGCCTTCTTTCCGAGCTTTCTCCAGCGTGGCTTGCATCTGCTCCTCGCTGCGTGTTGCTTGTTCCTTGATTTGTTCAGCTTGTTCCAGACTTTCCTTTATCTTGGCTTGTCTCTCGTCAAGCATCTTGAGTACCGGCTTGTACAACACTATGCTGAGTAGCCCAAACAGAATTAAGAAATTTACGACGAACGCTACCAATAGCGGCAGGTTGATACCGATACCTTCCATATTACTCCGTTAGTTTTATTGCTTGTTAAATTTTACCCTGCTGCCGGCAATACAAATGAACCAATAATAAACGCAGTGACAATAAGCCCGGCAAATACAAACAGGCCAATTATAACTGCCCCAATGATAATGCCTAATGAAACCGGCAGATTACCATTTTCCATCAATTATTCCTCCTTACAACGTTAGCTATATTACTATAGCTAGAATTATAGCTACTATTAGAGCATAGATTCCGATGGCTTCGGCTAAAGCACCAATCAAAATCATATTGGTTAAGATTGGTCCACTGGCTTCAGGGTTGCGCCCCAGGGCTTGCATAGCACCGAAGCCAATTAGCCCCAGGCCTAGCCCTGGACCCAAGAAACCTAGCCCTGCAACTAGTCCTACCGCCAGCATCTTCATCGCTTCTGCTTCCATTCACCTTCCTCCTTTCAAGCTTTTTTTTCCTCAGCATGAGGAGCTAAAGCAATAATGCCAAACACTAGTGTTAATCCAGCAAAGATAAGAGCCTGGATGAAACCGATAAGCAGCTCTAACCCGTAGAAGGGAATGGTAGCTACGAAGGGGACTAGGAAACAAACAACTAACAGCAGTATTTCGCCAGCAGTCATGTTGCCAAAGAGACGAAAAGTGAAGCTAATAATCCGTATAAAGTGGCTGAATACTTCTAGGATACCTACAAACAAGTTAATGAAGCCGAACAGGATTCCGCTGATGGCGGGTCGAATCTTTCCTCTAAACAAGTTTACGACCCCATCACGTAATTGACCAAAGTTGAAAAAATTGTTGAGATAACGGAAGCCGCCTACTGAGCGTAGTCCCCAATATTCAACGAAGACAAAGGCCATTAGGGCAATAGAAAGTGGTACATTGATATCAGTGTTCGCCGCCCTAAGCAATGGTACAAAGGTGCCGTCGCTTTCGGTAATACCTATAGTGCCGTAAAAAGGCAAAAGAGCTAGGTAGGCATTGATTAAAACATAGAGAAAGATTGTGGCTACTATTGGGAAGAGGGTGCGAGCATGTTTCTTCCCGGCTGTACCTTCAATGAAGTTTAGCAATGTCTCTACGACTATCTCGGCTACGCTTTGGAGCCTGCCCGGAATAGGTTTCATTTTGCGCGTGCAGGCATAGAATAAGCCAACCAATACAACTATGGTAAGCCAGGAGGCAATGAGCGTATTCGTAATCGTGAAGCCACCGACACGAGTTATCCCCTCCGAGGGGAGTTGGACGTGGGGCTTGGAGATGTTGAGGATGCTAGGTGTTTCGATGCCCAGCAGGCCAGAGCCCAGTGGACCAACAATTAGTCCGGTCAAAAGAAGGGCTAGAAGGGCAATACTTACTCCGGCCAAGATTCTGATGGAGCAGCCACCGGGCATCTTCATAGAGGTTACTTCGGCTCCTTGTCTTTCTCTCGTCCTTTTTGCTCGGCGTAGAATCGGTGAAGCATCCGATAGAGGCCATAGAACGCAATCACTGTTCCCAAGCCGAATCCAACAAGTGTAAGCAAGGGATGGCTGTCAAGCTTGTCTGGGCGGTCTAGCCAGAAGCCTATCCCGATTGGTATGACAAGGCTCAAAACTACGTACCAGCCAACAGTAAAGAGGAATCCGAGAGGCCGTACCCATTCTCTTGATGTTGGTTTCTTGGGCTTGATTTGCTGCACTATGCCATGTGTTTCCTTTTGAATCAAGGCGATGTGCTCGCTCAAGCAATCTGGGTTCTTCAAAAACGCGGCTTTCTGGCCGCTGTATTCTTAAATGGCTATTGATAGACGGACGTTTTATTTCTGGCCATGTCACTTTTGACAAAAGAGCTCAACGAAATCCCCATCGAAGTCCTGCAGGAAAGCGTGCAAATCCAGAATGTCGTCAGCACCAATTGGACTGGCTTTAACGAGCTTGGTTAACTCCGCCGCGGTAAGCTCAGTGGTGCCTTGAGGTGGTTTGTCATCATTGATAGTAGCAGTAACCAAAGCTTGACTGAGGCAAGCCGGGCAGGAGACATGTAGGAACCACATGTTATCACGGTGCCCCAAAACCTTGGTGTTCTTTGACCCATAGTGTTGTCCACAAACGCCACACTTGATTGTGGACATTAGCTTCCTGATAAAGTGCTTGTTCACAGTATTCGGACGTTCATTCAGGATTTGTGTTTGCCAAGGTCATCCAGGTCCAGCGTATTGATGAAATCATAAAAGGCTGATAGTTTCTTCAGTTCTTGCTCATCAACCTGCCCTTTGCCTTCTGATTTGCCAGACTTCTTGTCCAGAGGGATGGGTTTTCCTGTTTCCTGGTCTAGCATGATGCCAGCTTTCTCCAGTACCGATTCCTCGACATATATAGGCACTGTTACTCTTACCGCCAGGGCAATTGCGTCGCTGGGACGAGAATCGATTTCCAATTGCTTCCCATTAGTACTGAGCATGATCTTAGCATAGAAGGTGTCATTGTGAAGGTCGTTAACTACAACAAAATCAACTGAAGCTCCCAGGGTGCTGATTACAGAATCAAGCAAGTCGTGAGTCAACGGGCGATTTATGTCCATGTTTTGTAGCTTTACTGATATGGCGTCTGCCTCTGCTGGGCCGATCCAGATAGGCAAATAGCGGTCCGACTCCTTCTCTTTCAAGATTACGACGTGCTGATAGTTCATCAGGCTGACTCGAATGCTGTCAATCGTCATCTCTATCATGATGGTCTCTCCATGGTTGTGACCGCAAAAGCCATTCTACTCCATCAAATTGTGGCTGTCAATTTGTTTTACGTAGGCGCTTTTCGTAAAATGTCGGGAAAGACTCGCCTGGCTAGGGCAGAGGGATGGAGTTGTTTTGAAGGCGCTATTGCAGCGGGTCACGAAAGCATCGGTACAGGTACATGGCGACGTGGTAGGGAGAATCGGCCGGGGTTTGGTTGCCTTCATCGGCGTGGCTCAGGGAGACACTGAGAAAGATGCTAATTATCTGGCTGACAGAATAGTCAATCTGCGTATCTTTTCCGACGAGGCCAGTAAGTTCAATCTCTCCGCGTTGGAAACCAGAGGCGAGGTTCTAGTTATCAGCCAGTTCACTCTTCTAGCTGATACGCGGAAGGGACGGCGGCCCAGTTTTGTTGAGGCAGCACCACCGGAGCAGGCCGAAGCTTTATTCAACCTTGTTGTCGATTGCCTACGTGACACGGGACTCAAGGTGGAGACAGGACGCTTTCAACAGCATATGTTGGTGGAAATCCACAACGATGGACCGGTTACTATAGCACTGGACAGCAAAGGAAAGCTCGCTTGATTCTCAATCAGTTGCATCAGCAACCAGTTGCAGTTTCAGCTGGGTTCTGTTATACTTTATGAGCAATGAGCTGCGCTCAGGCACTTCAGGAAAAGGGCTATCGGTTGACGCCGCAGCGGCTGATGGTGGTTGAGGCTCTTCACAGCGTTGATCAACATATTAGTGCTGAGGAGATCTATGCTCAAGTTCAGGCTAAATATCCTTATGCTAACATTTCTACGATATACCGGACACTGGAGTTGTTAAAGGAGCTCGGACTGGTCACTGAAATCGCCCTGGGCGACGGACGTGTCCGATATCACCCCGCAGAAAAGGGGCATCACCATCACCTCGTATGCCAGAACTGCGGCAGTATTATCGACTTGCCTGAGTTGCTACTGCTTCCTATGGAAGAGGCTTTGTCTCGTGATTATCAGTTCAAGGCTGACTTGAAACATCTGGCAATATTTGGCCTGTGTGCTAAGTGCCAGAAATAACACATGGGAGGTGCGATAGACCGATGTAGGCATAGGTAGGCTGCCCAATGGGGTTTTTATTTTTGACCAGTAGTGCAATTAGTTGCAATTGCAAGCATTTCTAACAACTAGGAGGATTTCAATGAGAAAACCGATGGTCGTGTTGTCTATTGCTCTATTGTTTGTCGCTATTATAGTGTTTGCCAGTTGCGCTGGGGGTGGTGGGACGGTGGGAACCCTTCAGTTCGATGCCAATGGTGAGGACTTTGTCCGGCAGGGCTTTGTTTCCAAAGACGGCTGGAGCATT
>JADHWZ010000046.1 GCA_016783225.1 Dehalococcoidia bacterium
CAGCGATGACGAACTGATTCAGCTCTTCGAAGATGTGGAAAAGCCAGAAGAGCACGCCTTCATGCGATCCACAATGGATAGAGAACCCAACATTAGAACTAAGAATGATGCCTTAATAGACATCTACAAGCGATTGCGTCCTGGTAACCCGCCTAACCCTGACAATGCCCGATCTCTCTTGCACAACCTTTTCTTCAATCCCCGGCGCTACGACCTGGGCAAAGTCGGGAGATTCAAGCTCAACAAGAGATTGGGTCTTGACAAGCCCGAATCCCATCGCTCGTTGACCCCGGAAGATTTTGTAGCGATAGTACGTCGTATTATCTTAATCAACAACGGTATGGAAGCTGCCGATGATATCGACCACCTACGTAATCGGCGAGTACGAACAGCGGGTCACCTCATACAGAATCAGTTTCGCATTGGGTTGCTACGTTTGGAGCGGACAATCAAGGAGCGAATGAGCATCGTTGGCCCCGAAGCTGCCAGTCCAACTGCTTTGATCAACAACCGTCCTGTGGTCGCTGCGATGCGGGAGTTCTTTGGTGGTTCTCAGCTCTCTCAATTCATGGACCAAACCAATCCGTTAGCTGAACTGACTCATAAACGTCGGCTTTCAGCCATGGGGCCAGGGGGGCTTTCTCGTGAGCGTGCCGGCTTTGACGTCCGCGATGTGCATCATTCTCATTATGGGAAAATCTGCCCTATAGAGACACCAGAGGGACCAAACATTGGGCTCATCGGCTCGCTAGCCACTTACGCCCAGATTGATGAGTACGGCTTTATAGAAACCCCCTACCGCAAAGTTATGCGCGAGGTGCCCAATACTGTTGAAGGTCTGTTGGATAGAATAGCCCTAGAGGACTTACTGGACAGTGATGGGAATCTTCTTGTTGCCAGAGGCGGCTCGGTTACCACAGAAGTCGCTCAGCAACAGGCCTCGTTGCCTCGTCGAGCCATTAAGGTAGTTCCATTCGTCTCCGAGCAAGTTGTTTATCTGACTGCTGATGAGGAGGAGCAATATACTATTGCCCAAGCTAATGCTGTACTCAACGAGAGAAATGAGTTCGTTGAGGATAGAATCGGCGTCATAAAAGGTGGCAAGTATCTCAAGGAGCCAGCAGAGAACATAGATTTCATGGATGTCTCACCAATGCAGGTTTTCAGTGTTACTACTTCTCTCATACCCTTTCTTGAGCATGATGATGCCAACAGAGCTTTGATGGGGTCGAACATGCAGCGTCAAGCTGTGCCTTTACTTTGTCCTAAAGCCCCACTGATAGCTACTGGAATGGAAAGCGAAGTGGCTAAGTATAGCGGGCAAGTCGCATTTGCTCGAGAGGCAGGCGAAGTAGTCTCGGCTACCGGTACTGAGGTGACGGTTAATGAGTTAGATGGGAACAAGCGTGTCTACCCGTTGATGAAGTTCGTTCGAACTAATCAAGGGACATGTATTAACCAACGTCCCGTAGTATCCAAAGGTGACAAGGTGAAAAGGGGGCAGGTTTTAGTCGATGGTTCAGCAACCGATAACGGTGAGCTTGCCTTGGGGCAGAATATTCTCTGTGCCTTTATGAGCTGGCGAGGATACAATTTTGAAGATGCTATCATTCTCAGCGAGAAGCTAGTTGAAGATGATAGATTTACCTCTGTCCATATCGAGAAGTATGAGATAGAAGCCCGCGACACCAAACTTGGCCAGGAGGAGATTACTAGAGACATACCCAATGTGGGCGAGGAGAGTCTGCGTGACCTGGATGAATCTGGCATAGTCCGTATAGGCGCTGAAGTTGGCCCTGGAGCTATTCTGGTGGGTAAGATTAGTCCAAAAGGGGAGACTGAGCTGACTGCCGAGGAGAAACTGCTACGAGCTATCTTCGGTGAGAAGGCCCGTGAGGTAAAGGATAGCTCTCTCAAGGTATCACATGGCGAATGGGGAAAGGTAATCGACGTTAAAGTATTCTCTCGTGATGACGACAATGACTTGCCCACAGGGGTGCATCACCTAGTGCGAGTGTGGGTTGCGCAGAAACGAAAAATCTCCGTGGGAGACAAGATGGCAGGCAGACACGGTAACAAAGGCGTTATCTCCCGCATTTTGCCCGAGGAGGATATGCCTTTCCTGCCAGACGGTAGACCGGTGGACATAATTCTTAACCCAATTGGTGTGCCTTCACGCATGAACATTGGGCAGATTCTCGAGACGCATTTAGGCTGGGCCGCTGAAACACTAGGTCTCAAAATGCTTAATCCGATCTTTGACGGGGCTGACAACAGTTCCATTGAGGATGGTCTTGCCAGGGCTTGGATAGTCCGGCAGTCGCGCGAAGCCAACCTTGCCAGCCACACAGGTTCGGATGCCAGTGAACTTGGTCGTGCCAAGTCTTGGCTGCGCACTCAGGGCTACAATGCGGAACAAGTCTTCGATGATCAGTATTCAGGAGAAGCGAGGAGAGTCTGCCTTCGCTTGTGGCTTGAAAGCTTGGGTACAAAGGTTTATGGCCTTAGCAATGAGGAACTGGAGGAGATTGTGGAAAAGGTATACCTTGAACACAAGCAATCACCACCTATATTCGGCAAGATTGCCCTGCGCGACGGACAAACCGGCGAGCCATTTGACCAACCGATAACTGTGGGCACTATCTACATGATGAAGCTTGTTCACCTTGTGGAGGACAAGGTACATGCTCGGTCTACGGGCCCTTATTCTCTGATCACGCAGCAACCCCTTGGAGGCAAGGCTCAATTCGGAGGCCAACGCTTCGGCGAGATGGAAGTATGGGCATTGGAAGCCTACGGTGCCAGTCACATGCTTCAGGAATTGCTTACTGTGAAGTCGGATGATGTGGCGGGTCGAGCTAAAGCTTATGAGTCCCTTGTTAAAGGTGAGGACATACTCCAGCCCGGTGTACCTGAGTCTTTTAGGGTCCTATTTATGGAATTGCGTAGCTTGGGACTAGCGGTTGAACTGCTCAATGAAGAAGAGGAGATGATAAGCTTCTTGGAAGAGAAGAGGAGAATCGGAACTAAGCCGATAGCCTTGAGCTAAAGGAGATGAATGACTGAAGTTAATGACTTCAATGCCATCCGTATTTCGCTGGCTTCACCGGAGCAAACGAGAAGCTGGTCTTACGGCGAGGTGACTGAGCCTGAGACAATCAATTATCGAACCCTGAAGCCGGAAAAGGACGGCCTTTTCTGCGAGAAGATCTTTGGACCGACTAAGAATTACGAGTGCTATTGTGGGAAGTACAAGAAGATACGCTATCGTGGCGTTACCTGTGATAGATGCGGAGTTACGGTAGAACATTCCAGGGTACGCCGGACACGTATGGGCCATATCGAGTTGGCTGCTCCAGTGGCTCACATCTGGTTTGCCAAAGGAGTACCCAGTCGGTTAGCGTTGCTTCTGGATATCTCTCCTAGACATCTGGAGCGAGTTCTCTACTTCGCCCAATACGTTATCATCTCGGTTGATTATGTAGCGCGCGACGAGAGAATCAAGCAACTAAAGGACCAACTCTCTCGCCAGTTCGTTGAGACAAAACAGGAGTCGGAGAATCATGTCATGGGGACGCAGGCGGAAGCTCAGTCGCAGCCAAGCCCAGAAGCCGTGGAGGAGGCGAATCGGGCAGAGCCTCAGTTCGTTGGCAACAGAGCTGAGTCGGGAGACGAACTGCAGGCGAGGATAGCAAAGCTGGAAAACCTTCGGCAATTGGATTACCTTACTGAGGCCGAATATCAAAAAGTCAAAGCAGAGCATGGTCACTTATTTGAGGCTGGTATGGGCGCTGAGGCTATTTTGCGCATTCTCAAGGAAATCAACCTCGAAGAACTGCGCCAGAGACTCATTGCAGAAATCCGTTCCAGTTCCGGGCAACGTCGAAAGAAAGCTGGTAAGCGACTACAGGTAGTTGAAGCTTTCTCACGCAGTGGCAATAAGCCTGAGTGGATGATATTGACTGTGCTCCCGGTGCTGCCTCCAGAACTTCGCCCCATAGTGCAATTGGACGGCGGTCGGTTCGCCACCAGCGATCTCAACGACCTTTACCGCCGCGTGATTAATCGCAATAATCGACTGCGACGGCTAATTGATTTGGGGGCTCCGGAAATTATCATCCGCAATGAGGAACGTATGCTCCAAGAGGCCGTTGATGCGCTTATTGACAATGGGCGGAGGGGACGAGTACCTATACCCGGTGGCGCCCGCAAGTTGAAGTCGCTATCTGACATGCTTAGAGGTAAGCAAGGCCGCTTTCGTCAGAACCTTTTGGGTAAGCGCGTAGACTACAGCGGTCGTTCAGTTATCGTCGTTGGGCCCGAACTAAAGCTTCACCAATGTGGTTTGCCTAAGAACATGGCTTTGGAATTGTTCAAGCCTTTTATTATGCGCCGGCTGATCGAGCAGGGTTATGCCCACAACATCAAGAGTGCTCGGCGACAGGTGGAGAAGGCTAGACCCGAGGTGTGGGATATTCTGGGGGAGGTGATTAAGGAGCGCCCAGTGTTGCTTAACCGGGCTCCAACCTTGCACCGTTTGAGCATCCAGGCTTTTGAGCCCGTTCTCATTGGCGGGAGCGCTATCCAAATCCATCCTTTGGTATGTAGCGCCTTCAATGCTGACTTTGATGGTGACCAAATGGCAGTTCACGTGCCACTCTCTAGGGCAGCAATAACAGAGGCCAGAGAACAAATGCTTAGCGTCTACAACATGTTGCTGCCAAGTTGTGGCGAGCCGGTAATGACACCCACATTGGACATGGTTCTGGGTTGCTATTACCTCACCAGTATTAGACCTGGAGTCAAGGGTGAAGGAAAGCATTTCAGAGATTTCGAAGAGGCCAAGCTGGCCTATGAACTGGGGATTGTCGGCCTGGATGCCGAAATAGAGGTCAGGGTCGAGGATGGGAACACACAGAGACTAAGGACTAACGTTGGTCGGATTTTGCTCAACGATGTTTTGCCCACTGAGTTTCAGTTCTGCAATCAAGTTATGGACAAAGCTGCCTTGAAACGCTTGGTGTCAGACTGCTATCGTTTGCTGGGAAATACCGCCACTGTTGCCATGCTCGACAAACTTAAGCAGCTAGGGTTTGATTATGCTACCAAGTCGGGCACGAGTATTGCGGCGAAAGATATTGAGGTGCCACGGGACAAGGCAAAGTTCCTTGAAGAGGGTGATGAGAAGGTCGCTGTCATTGACAGCCAGTTCAACCGGGGGCTGATTACCGAGGATGAGCGCTACAGCAAGACTATTGAAGCCTGGACAGAGACTACAGAAAAGATCACAGAAACCATTTCTCAATCTTTGGACCGCTATGGCGGAGTCTATATGATGGCTACCTCAGGGGCAAAAGGAAACATCTCGCAAATCAAGCAAATGGCTGGTATGCGTGGCCTAATGACCGACCCGTCAGGAAGAATAATCGAGTTCCCGATTAAATCAAGCTTTCGCGAAGGGCTCGGGGTGATGGAGTATTTCATCTCCACTCATGGCGCCCGTAAGGGTCTGGCTGATACCGCTTTAAGGACCTCAAATGCCGGGTATCTTACCCGTCGCCTTATTGATGTGGCTCAAGATGTAATCACATCCGAAGAGGATTGTGGTAGTGAGGAGGGTATCAGGCTGTCTGAGAAAAATGACAGAGGGCTGTTATCACCCCTAGCCGAGCGTGTACTTGGGCGCTTGGCTGCGGTCGATGTTGTTGATCCAGGCACCGGGGAGATTATCGCCTATAGAAACGAGGAGATTGATGAGGAAAGGGCAAAGCGGATTTCGGACGCTGGTATTGGTGAAGTATACGTGAGGTCGCCTCTCTGCTGCCATTCTCGGCGAGGCATTTGCCAACGCTGTTACGGACGTGACCTTGCCAGAAGGGGACTAGTAGACATCGGTAACGCTGTAGGCATTATTGCTGCCCAAAGCATCGGAGAGCCAGGTACTCAGCTCACGTTGCGCACTTTCCACACTGGTGGCGTCGTCGAAGCTGATATCACTAGTGGTCTGCCGCGGATAGAGGAGCTATTTGAAGCCAGGGCACCAAAAGGACAGGCCATTCTCTCTGAAATCGACGGCATCGCTGAAGTAACCGATACTCGTGAGATACGTAGAATGAAGGTTACCAGTTCTGAATCCTATCTGGATGAGTACGTATTGCCACCCGGCGCTGAGGTAATTGTCGGCAATGGGGAATGGGTTGAAGCCGGGGCAGAACTTGCTGTTTCAGCACCCTCACTGCGTGAGGAATCAGCTCGAGGCCAACAACCGGCAGTTATGGAAGAACATCCGGTGATAGCGAGAGTTGCCGGTAATGTAGTCATTGATGACGGACACCTCTACATCCGCTACGAGGGAAATGAAGAGAGAGAATATGTCGTCCCGCCTGGGAGCCACATTCGCATTAAATCGGGCGAGGAGGTGAAAGCTGGAGGCCAACTTATCGATGGTGCCGTTGACCCGCAAGACATTCTGCGCATCATGGGCAGGGAGGCAGTACAGCAGTACTTGGTTGAAGAAGTGCAAAAGGTCTATCGCTCGCAGGGCGTAAACATTAGCGACAAACATATCGAGATTATCATCCGCCAGATGCTCAGGCGAGTGCGTGTCGACTCGCAGGGTGACACCGAGCTACTATCCGGCGACCTGATCGACCGATTTGACTACGAGAACATAAATGCCAAGGTGCTAGCCGAAGGAGGTGAGCCAGCTACTGCCCAGACTGTCCTCCTTGGGATTACTCGGGCTTCGTTAAAGACAAGCAGTTGGTTATCTGCAGCTTCTTTCCAAGAGACCACCAGGGTGCTCACCGAGGCCGCAATTTGGGGGAAAACGGACAAGCTCCTTGGGCTGAAGGAAAACGTTATTATCGGCAAGCTAATACCATCCCAGATCTTATCTTTGGCAGAAAAAACTGAACGGGATCTGTTCCTCACGGAGGAAGCTCAGCAAGGCTCATCCTTGCCCGAGGGCGCTGAGCCAGTAGACCAACAAACAGATACTTCGGCGTTATCAGCGGAAGAGCCTCTCACCTAAAGTGAAGCTGGGGGAAATCCAAGCTTCATCTGGATTGAACCTAAACTCACGAGAATCCTCGCTAGTCAGCGAGGATTCTTCTATTGATTGTCTCATCTTGCAGGCTTTGGTCTCATAACTCTCGGATGTGATATAATCTCCGTAAGTTGAAGCGAGTTTCTCAAGCAATGCGAGAAGGAAAAGTAGCAACACGTATAGTATCAGGTAAGCCCAGCGCTGATGATACGTCGTTAGACGCAAACCTTCGACCAAGGTGCCTGATTGACTTCATCGGACAAGAGAAGGTTAAAGGTAACCTCGGGATAGCTATTGCGGCTGCTCAGAAACGAGGAGAGACATTAGACCATATTCTTCTCTACGGGCCACCTGGTTTAGGAAAAACTACACTGGCTCATATTATTGCCGCTGAAATGGGAGTCAATATTAAGGTTAGTTCAGGTCCCGCAATAGAGCGCCCCGGGGATTTGGCAGCTATTTTGACCAACCTGCAGAAAGGCGATGCCTTCTTCATAGACGAGATTCACCGATTTAGCCGAGTTGTAGAAGAGATTCTCTATCCGGCAATGGAAGACTTCGCGATAGACATAATTCTTGGTAAGGGTCCGGGAGCAAGAAGCCTCCGCTTGAATCTGCCTCGTTTCACCCTAATTGGGGCCACCACACGGTATGCGTTGATGAGTCCCCCTTTGAGAGACAGATTCGGCGCCGTTTACCGCCTTGACTTCTACGACGAATCGGCTATAAAGACAGTTTTGAGACGCTCAGCAAGTATTCTTAATCTAGAAGTGGAGGAAGCCAGCCTCAGCCAGATCGCCTGCCGAGCTCGAGGCACGCCGCGCGTAGCTAATCGACTGCTGAAACGGGTTCGTGACTACGCTCAGGTGATGGCAAGCGGGGTGGTTACCGAGCCCGTGGCTATCGAAGCGCTTTCCAAATTGGAGATAGACCGCATTGGCTTGGATGAAGTAGACCACAAGGTTCTGCGTACCATAATTGAGAAGTTTGATTGTGGGCCGGTCGGCCTTGACACCATTGCTGCTTCTATCAGCGAGGAAGCAGATACCATAATGGATGTATATGAACCTTATCTTCTTCAATTGGGGTTCCTGGAACGGACACCTCGAGGCAGGGCAGCCACTAGACTTGCCTGTGCCCACTTGGGCGTTCCTCACAAGAAGGGACAGACGCCTCAAGCAAGCTTGTGGTAGGGGTTTTCGCTTCCTTTTCTCGTTCGTGCTTGTTCCGCTGCTGCTTTGTGGAGTATCGGCAAGGCCAAGGTTTTGAGAACCACGACCTAAAGCCGTCTTGCAGACGAACCCGCTGGCTGACAAAAAGACCTGACCTCCATTGCCTACGGCGCTGCGTCCCCGTTGATAGCCAATAGACAGATATGTTGGGGCATAAAGTAGGATGAGCTTCAGAAGCAAAATTGCTATCCTGCTCCTATTGCCTGTTTTGCTGCCGTTGGCTTGTCGAGAGCCATCCGGGATTTCTAGGGTAACTCAGGCTATCGATGGCGATACTATTGCTATTGAGGGTGGTTATCACGTGCGTTATATTGGTATCGATGCTCCTGAAAAAGGCGAATTCCATTACTTGGAGTCAGAGCAGGCAAACAGGAAACTGGTAGAAGGCAGAATGGTCAGGCTGGAGAAAGATATCTCGGAGAAGGATAGATACGGAAGACTGCTGCGCTACGTTTATATCGACGGCACCTTTGTAAACGCGGAGTTGGTAAGGCAGGGTTACGCACGTGCTAAAGCTTATCCTCCTGATGTCAAATATCAAGTCTACCTAGAGGCAATCGAGAAAGAAGCCAGGCATATGAAAAGGGTAATTTGGAGGCAGAAATAGCCTTTTCAGTTTTCTGCCATTTACTAGTTCACTTCGTCAAAGATGGCCGAGAGCCGCTTTATCCTGGCACCTTTAGTGATCCTGGTTTGTGCTTATCTTATTTTGCGTTCCAACAGTGCCGGGCCAACAAGAAGAAACAGAGACAGTAGAATCAGAAACAGCCAAGCCCAGAAGCTGACAGCATAGTTCCCTGCAAACGCTACCAATAGCAACAGCAGAATCTGTGGGGTCAACAAAGCCCCTGCCTTGGCCCAGCGTTGTCTGATGCGAATGAAAATTGCCGCAGTCACCGCCAATACCACAAAACTAAGAGCAATCCAGGGAGAAGTGTCGTAAACGTGTTCGTACCGCAGAAGCCCGTCTTTTGTTCCCAGCGCCAGTATCCAACTCAAGACTATGGGAATAGGAAGCAACATTAGTGACGCAAATAGCCAGTCCCGTTTTACAGTTTGCTTGGTCACGGAAACCATGACCAGTATAGCCAGAGGAACATAGGCGGCAGCTGCGAGCCAAGCCCACCCGCCAGGCAGGGAAAGCAACAGGATACCGACGGCTATCACCGGAATCAGACAATAGCCCAGCCAGGGGAAAAGCCAAGCAGGTTTACCGTGACACCAGCCGTAGATGACAACGCTAACAACTGCAATCAAGATGGCTAATGGCCAAGTAGTGCTGTGCCAGCAATGTAGAGCGAACAGTGCTGCAATCAAGAAATGGGGTAAAGCGGCGAAGAGGGCTTGCCGCCAGTTACCCTGGCTATACACTTCGTACATTTGCCGAGCGACAAGCCGAGGAGAACCCAAGAACTGCACAGCGGCCTCGGTCGCCTCTTCTTCGGAAAACCCGAATTCCCTCAGTTCCTGGCTTTTGTCCTCGAGATGTGCATCAAGCTCACGCACCACATCGCTTTCAGTTGCGGGATCAACTCTAAGGTAGTCTTTGAGGTTGTCCAGGTAACTCAACTTTGCTGTCATTGTCCTATCAACCACCCACCGGCTGCATGATCAAATCCACGGCTGTAGAGAAATCTTGCCACACCGCTAATCTCTCCTCTAGAGCCTTTTGTCCCTTCTGCGTCATATGGTAATAACGCCTTTCCTGGCCACCCGGTAGTTTTTGCCATTTGCCCTGAATCAACCGGGCTTTTTCCAAGCGATGAAGCGCTGGATAAAGGGTCCCTTCCTTAAACTGGAAATAGCCATCGCTCCTTTTCTCCAGGTCTCTTATGATTTGGTAACCATACATCGGCTGGTAACTAATCAGGCAAAGAAGCAAGGAATCAGTGCTGCCCTTCAGTAGTTCACGTCCGTAATTCATTTTCGTCACCTCACTAAGGGAATGCTCTCCACATCAAGGGTAGCACTGGCAGCCATGGTCGTCAAGCCCACGGCGGCAGGATTTGACAAAAAAAAGAGTCTCATGTATACTCACATGCTTAATTGCGCATATAATAAAGCAGGGACTACCATTCGCGAGGTATTAAAGGTTTTCAAGGCTCTGTCAGACGAAACCAGGCTCAGGATTCTCAATTTGGTTCTCGAACAGGAGTGCTGTGTCTGTGAAGTAGTCCAAGCCATGCAAATATCCCAGACCCGAGCCTCCCGCAATTTGGGCATTCTGCATGACGCTGGTCTTTTGAAAGCAAGACGCAACGGTCTATGGGTTCTATATTCAATGGATGAAGAGGCTATGGAGAAGAAATCGTGTGCTGGTCTCGCTGAGGTCATCAGGACTGCGATGGAAAATGACGAGCTCGCAGCCCTCGACAGGGAGCGATTAAAGACAGCAGTGCGAGAGGGACCGTGTTCAAGATGGGTTTTTGCTTAACCACAGCTTTGTTGGTGGGCAGGCATATAACGGTTTCGACAAAAGGAAAGGAGGTTTTAATATGGAGCTAAGTCGTCGAGAATTTCTGAAGCTATCTGGCGCCGGGGCTGGTGGGGTAGCGGTTCTCGGGCTGATGAAGCCTGAGATCGGGCGAGTTGCAGCACTCCCAGGAGAAATCCCCCTACGCAAGAAGATCGGAGAGACGACCACCATCTGCCCCTACTGCGGTGTCGGTTGCGGATTCGTCGTCGCTTCCGAAAACGGCGTGCTGGTCAACCTCGAGGGAGACCCGGAACATCCCATC
The DNA here is from genome assembly GCA_016783225.1 of Dehalococcoidia bacterium. The sequence continues at coordinate 11,019 of JADHWZ010000046.1, forward strand.
AATCAAGGGACAGCCTGCGCCAAGGGAGGAGCGCAGTTCCAACTCTCAGCCCATAACCCACGCCGTCTACGCAAGGTCAGGTATCGCGCCCCGGGTGCTTCAGAATGGGAAGAGAAGCCCTGGGACTGGGCAATCGGCGAGATTGCTAAAAGAATCAAGAACACCCGAGATTCCAACTGGGTGGAGAAAGACAAGGATGGCTATACAGTTAACCGAACTGAAGGCATCGCTAGCTTGGGCGGAGCTTCGCTGGACAACGAAGAATGCTACCTGATTTCCAAATTGATGCGAGCTCTTGGCCTGGTGTACATTGAACACCAGGCGCGTATATGACACTCCTCCACTGTAGCGGCTCTGGCAGAGTCGTTCGGAAGAGGAGCAATGACCAATCACTGGAATGATATAGCAAACAGCGACTGCATACTGGCCATAGGTAGCAACTGCGCTGAGAATCATCCTGCCGCTTTCAGCCATATAATGAAAGCCAGGGAGAATGGCGCCAAGCTTATCAGCGTCGACCCCCGCTTTACCCGCACATCGGCAAGGGCTGATATTTACGCTCCGATGAGGTCCGGCACCGACATCGCTTTCGTCGGCGGCATGATTAAGTATGTGCTGGACGACATAGAGAGAAACCCTGGCAATTACAATATGATCTATGTGACGGAGTATACCAATGCCGCTCACCTCATCAACCCGGACTTCAAGGGTCCAGCAGACCTGAATGGAATTTTCTCCGGTCTCGATGCGGCCAAGAGAAGCTATGATAAATCTACCTGGCAGTACCAGGTGGATGAGAACGGTATTCCAAAGCGGGACAAGACCCTCAAGGATCCCAACTGCGTCTTCCA
>JADHWZ010000047.1 GCA_016783225.1 Dehalococcoidia bacterium
TGGTATTGGAATCGCTATTGTTTGCGGATTTATCTGGTTGGGCATCTACTATATCCCATTGCCCTTCATGTTCTTCCTTCGCCTTTTCATAGCTGCCGGCGTAGGTTACGCTATTGGTGAAGTTGTCGGCCTCTCTGTCAATCGAAAGCGTGGTACTGGCCTGGCGATTGTCAGCGGCAGCTGTGCCGCCCTAGCGTTTGCTATTCCTAATGTGTTTTTTACCTCGGTAGGACTCAATCTCTGGGGTTTACTCGTTTTGGCAGTAACCATTTTCATGGCGGTGATTCGGATCCGTTAGTTTGATAAGAAATATCAAGGAAGGAGGAACTTAAGAAAGAAAAACTATGGAAGCATCACGTGAGATTTTTTGGAACATAGCTCTTGGGCCCTTCATCCTGTATTCGGCGGCTGTGGTTGCAATTGGAATTCTCATCTATGCTATCTACCGGCGGGCGCGTTTGTGGAAAGTCGGTCAGCCGGATAATAGGACCGACGATTTAGGGAGGAGAGTTTGGGATTTTATAGTTGTTGGGGTCGTTGACGGCCTGTTCCACATGCGATTCCTCCGCGAACCTTACCCTGGGATAATGCATTTTCTCATTTTTGCTGGTTGCGGTTTGCTCCTATTGGGGGCGTTCTTGGATTTCATCAGCCATTATTTGTTTCACTTCATATACGGCGGTGTTTACCTTGGTCTTGGTACGGCTGTTGATATTGGCGGGTTACTCATTCTTATTGGCGTTATCATGGCAGTGGTTCGCCGGTATATTCAGAAGCCTGAAAGGCTGAATACTATGCTGGATAATGCGGTCGTCCTAGGCCTGATTTTTGTTGTCGTAATCACCGGCTTTTTCATCGAAGGTTTCCGTATGATTGCGGCTACTCCAGAAGGCTTGTCACAACCTGAATTCTACAGTCACCCGGAGTGGGCAATATGGTCGTTTGGGGGCTATTGGATAGCCAGCCTGTTTGCTGGCTTGGCTGAGGGCACCAGGGTAGCCTGGTATATTAGCCTATGGTGGTTTCATGTGGTTTTGGCTGTAGGGGCCGTGATTTATGTGAGTGTCTCGTTCGATAAGCTGGCACATATTCTGGTGTCTCCAGTTAACGTTTTCTTCCGGTCGTCTCGCCCCAAGGGGGCATTGGTGCCTATTAACATCGAGGAAGCTGAGACCTTTGGCGTGGGCAAGATCGAGGATTTTACCTGGAAGCAGCTGCTGGATTTGGATGCCTGCACTGATTGTGGCAGATGCCAGGATAGATGCCCGGCTTACCTTAGCGGTAAGCCCCTGTCTCCGCGGAAAGTAATACAGGACCTGAAAACTAATTTACTTGATAGAAGCGGTACTTTGCTGCGTGCCGGAGGGGCTAATCCAGGGAATGGAAGTGATGGAGATGGGGCTACGGCTCTTGTTGAGGTTGTGATACTTGAGGATGAACTTTGGGCATGTACGACTTGCAGGGCTTGCCAGGAGGTATGCCCTGTCTATGTCGAGCACATTGACAAGATCATTGACATGCGTCGCAATCTAGTGCTGGAACAGACCAGGATACCGGAGACCGGTGAGGCTGCTCTAAGGTGCATTGAAACCAGAGGACATAGTTGCAGAGGCACCACACTCACCAGGACTGACTGGACTAGCGAGCTAGACATCAAGCTTCTGTCTGAAGACAGCAATGTTGACCTCGTATATTACGTAGGTTGTGCTGCAGCTTTGGAAGACAGGAGCATGAAGGTGGCTATAGCTGTGGGGAAAATACTAAAAGCGGCTGGAGTCAGTTTTGCCATACTTGGCCCAGAGGAGACTTGCTGCGGTGAGCCGGCCAGAAGACTGGGTAACGAATATCTGTTCCAGATGCAGGCTATGAAAAACATCGAGATGCTGAAGGGCTACAATGTTAAGAAGATAGTCACTACTTGCCCTCATTGCTTTAATACCATCAAGAACGAATATCCTCAGTTCGACGGGGAATTTGAGGTTGTCCATCATACTCAGTTTATAGCTGAGTTGCTGAAGCAGGGCAGGATTAAGCCGACTTCAATGACCGATGGCAAGTTGACCTACCACGATTCCTGCTATTTGGGCAGGCATAATGATATCTACAATCAGCCAAGACAGGTGTTGAGTAGCATCTCGCAATCCAAGCTGTTGGAGATGAAGCAGTCTCGGAGGAATGGATTTTGCTGCGGCGGTGGCGGCGGACGCTACTGGATGGAGGAGCGTATTGGCCAGCGGATTAGTGAGATGCGCATTGACCAGGTAGTGGAAACTGGCGCTGGCATTGTAGCTACGGCCTGTCCTTACTGCCTCCAGATGTTTGAAGATGCCATAAAGGCTAAAGAGGTGGAGGAGTCATTGAAGGCTCTTGATATCGCCGAGCTGTTGGCGGCGCAGCTGGATAAAGACAGCACTGGATAGGCGTCTCCATTATCTGAGAGTGGTTTAGGTCTACTCGCACAAAAGAACCAAAAATTCTATAAGGAGGTAAGAAAATGTGGGATGCTTCAAAATGTGACTTATGTGGTGACTGCTTGGTGAAATGTCTCTACATCGACTATGACAAGGACAGGGCTGTGACCGAGATCAAGCAGCTCATGGAGGGCAAGAAGGCTGATATCCTGAGCCAGTGCATCACCTGCTGTGCCTGCAGGGAATATTGCCCCACCGGAGCCGACCCCTATGACCTTATTATCAGGATGATGGAGAAGACAGGCGCGTTCCCTGTAAGCGAGAAAACGCTGGCCATGTTTGAGATGGTGCCGCAGGTGCCGAGCCAGCTAATGCCGGGTGACCCCGACAAGCCAGTCCTATCGCTGTGCATCATGGAGGGAGATATTCCTGAAGGTGCCCTCGACGGCCAGCTATTTAAGGGGATGACTGTTGTCAAGGGGGGTGAGTATTTTGACTACCTGGGCTGGGTACACGCCGGGAAGGAGAGTCCGGCCCAGAAGGGGGCACAGAAGTTCATCGATAAGATGGCGAGCCTGGGCAAGGAGATCGTATTCCTCCATGACGACTGCTATGCTATGGTGCATACCAAGGTCAAGGACTACGGCATTACTGTCCCGTTCAAGTACATGCACCTCTTTGAATACCTGCGTAACTATCTAAGGGATCACAAGAGCAGCATCACCAAGCTGGGTAAGAAGGTTGCCTACCAGCGGCCTTGCGCTTCCAGGTATGCCCCGGAGAAAGATGTCTTCCTTGACGAGATTTTCGAGCTCATCGGTGTAGAGCGCCCTCCCAGGAAATATGAGCGGGAGACCGCTCTCTGTTGCTCGGGAGCGATAATAAATGTCTATCGAGACCGGGCAATTGAGATACAGGCAAGAAACATCGACGATGCTATCCAATGTGGGGCCGACGCCATAATAACCCTTTGCCCTGCCTGTGACCATATACTGAGGCGGCCGACCTCCCAGCGTGGCTTCAACAAGATTTACATAACCGACCTTTGCCGTATGGCCCTGGGTGAGAAACCCTGGCCTGAATAAATCGGTTGGCCTTAGTCAGGTTCTGTGCGCCTTGAAGCGCTCACAGTCGCTGGCGGCTTGATGGCCATGTGCAGGCGCAGGCCAAAGGGATGATCAGGAGACTTTCTTCCAAAGGCGCGCATGATATTTGCGAAATCATAAACCGGGCAGCCCGTGCCTACCAGGGCGTTATTCCCGACGATTGTTATCACGAACCGTACATGCCAAAAGAAGAACTCCGGCATGAAATGAAGAGTGTGACTTTCTTTGGTTGGGAAGAGGAGGGCAAGCTGGTGGGGGTGATGGGTTTCCAGCCGGTCAAGGACATGACGCTCATCAGGCACGCTTACGTGTTACCGCACTGCCAGAGAAAGGGCATTGGTGTGGGGCTACTCAACCATTTGAGGCAGATGACCATGACCAAGCACCTGTTTGTGGGTACGTGGGCAGATGCTAGTTGGGCGATTGACTTCTACCGAGGGCAGGGGTTTAGACTTATGCCCAACAAAGACGAACTTCTCAAGACGTACTGGAATATCCCCCGTCGCCAGGTCGAGACGTCGCTAGTTCTAGGCATCGAACTGGAGTGAATCGCAGACTCGACCTGGCCTCTGGTGACAGGAAAGTGTTCTGAGCTAAAGCAACTATTCCTCCCATTCTGTGCTGGTTTGCGCCAGAATAGGGCCTAAGCTTTTCTCCCCTCCGTGAACGCCTCCCTCAAGAATCCTGTCGCATCGCCGCCATAGAAATTACTGGCGGTCGCAGTCTCATAACTCAAGCCGAGCTCCAGGCTTGAGGACATAGCCACGTTAAGGGCTCTCTTAGCAGCCCGAACTGCAGCGGGAGACAGAGCGGCTATTTCCTCAGCCAGCTTTGTCGTCTCGCTCATTAGTTGGTCAAGTGGGTAGACATGGTCCACCAGGCCTATTCGAAGAGCTTCAGTGCCGTCTATCCTTCGCCCGGTGAATATGAGTTCTTTAGCTTTGCTGGGCCCGACCACTCGGGGCAGCCGCTGGGTACCACCGCAGTCCGGGATAATACCGTATGTCACCTCGGGTATGGAGAATATGGCGTTGTCGGCGGCAAGTCTGATGTCGCAGGCCAGCACAATCTCCATGCCTCCTCCTATGCAGGGTCCCTGGATTGCAGCTATCACTGGGACGGGGAGAACCTCATACATACTAAAAACGCTCCTGAAGTACTGTACGCCTTCAATCGGTTCACCAAATGTGGCGCCAGTAGACAATCCCTCAGGAGAGGTCACTGCCTTGAGGTCCAGGCCGGCGCAAAAAGCGCGTCCTGCTCCAGCAAGAATGGTTACCCGGACGTTGGGCTCAAGCTTTATGGCCGTGGCTGCCTCCTCCAGTCCCATCCAGAGCTGTGCGTCGAGAGCATTCAGCCTCTCCGGACGGTTGAGGGTGACTGTCGCTATTCCATCCTCTATTTTAAGTAGCACCGTTTCAGTCTTAAGCATCTTTACCTCCTCAGTATTTCGATTGGGCAAACCGTCGCACAGTATACTGTGGTAGTAGCCTAAATCGCCCGGGCTACTCGAAGCCCACTCTCAATGGCCTTGGCTATCTTGCCAGGTTCGGCGCCGTCCCCAATCACGTGCAGTGTGGCAACCTTCCCTTCCAGTTCTCGGGGAAGCTTGTGGTCTGATTCCATTCCGACGGCAAGCACCACGCTGTCTGCTTCGAAGAACTCGGTGCCACCGTCTCGGCTTACCCACGCTCCCGTCTCTGTTATCTCCTCGACTTTGGCATTCCGTTCCATCCTGATGCCGAGCCTCCGCAACCTGTCCATTACTACCCACCGCACGGCTCGTTCTATATCGGCTCCTATCCGCCCCAGCATTTCGACAATCGTCACCTTCTTGCCCTTTTCTGCCAGGAACTCGGCCGTCTCACAACCTATCATTCCGCCGCCGACCACGAGCACGTTCTCGCCAACCTCTCGGTGTCCGGTCAGGACATCTGTGGCTATGGTCACATTCTTCCCCCTTGCCCCTGAAATGTCGGGGATTATCGTCGTCGCCCCGGTAGCCACTATCACGACGTCCGGCTTTGCCTCCTCGATGGACCTGCTGCTCACTTCTTCCTCAAGCCTGACATTCACACCTAGCTTATCCATCTGCCCGGCCATGTACCTGGTCAAATTGCTCAACTCGTCTTTGTAAGGGGGTAGGACGGCCACCAGAAGCTGGCCTCCTAGCTGGCCTTTGCTGTCGGCAAGGGTGACGTGATGGCCCCTCATGGCAGCCACTCTGGCTGCCTCCATTCCGGCTGGACCGCCGCCAACTATGAATACCTTCTTGGGCTCCTTTGCCGGTTCAATGCTGCACTCAGCTTCTCTTCCTGCCCTGGCGTTGACGGAGCAAGTAATGCTGCGTTGCTCGAGCACCGTATCGAAACACATACAGCAGGCGGTGCAGGAGCGTATCTCATCGAGGCGCCCTTCCCTGGCCTTGTTGGGCCATTCAGGGTCGGCAATAAGCGCCCGAGCGATGTACACCATGTCGACTCTGCCTTCAGCCAGGATTTGCTCGGCCAGCCGGGGATCGGGGATCCTGGTGCCACCTATGACCGGGATGTTGACCACGTTCTTAACCTCCTCCGCCAGGTAGACCCAACTCGCGCGTGGAACGGACATCTGAATGAAGGGAACCGGTGATTCGTGCCATCCGGTGGACACATTAATTGCATGGATGCCTGCCTTTTCCATCATGGGGGCGACTGTTTTGGTATCCTCTATGGTGTTGCCTCCCTCCATGAAATCGGCGCCTGAAACTCGGCACAAAAGTGGGTAGTCCTTTCCCACCTTTTGCTTGATGCGTTCGATGCACTCCAGGAGGAGTTGAGCCCTGTTTTTCACACCGTTCCCGTAGGTATCGGTGCGCTTGTTGGTGTGTGCTGACAGGAAGTGGCTTATGAGACTCGTTCCGCCAATTGCGTTAAGCTCGACGGCATCGAACCCCGCCTCTTGTGCCCGGCGGGCTGCTTCCCCGTAAGCTTCCACAACCTGCTTGATCTCGTGAGTAGTCAGTGGCCTCGGTCTAGGAGCGTTGGGATGCCTGTCAACGCTGATATCAGAAGGGCCAACCAACTCCAGGTTGCCGTCAACTCCTGCTAGAATCCCCAGGGCAGATATCTGCATCGCTACCTTGGCTCCGCACTCGTGTATGAGGTCAGCAAACTCACGCAGACTGGGGATGAGTTCATCTTTGTATACCCCGATGCCGCCGGGGAAAAATGGCCCAGGATAGGTAGCGGTAGCAAGGCCAATGACTATTAGGCCAACACCGCCGCGGGCTCGTTCGGCATAGAAGTCACTGAACCGGTCGGTCACCATGTCATTGGCTCCTAGTCCTACCATCATAGCTGGCATCACTATCCTGTTCTTGAGGTCCAGTTTTCCTAACTGAATGGGTTCAAATAGCTTTCGAAGCTGGCTCATTCGATTTCCTCCTCTGATTCAGTGCCTGGCGATGTGGTGAGTGACCTTGTACGTTTCCGGCTGTGGGACTTGGTGTCTGAGACTACAGCTCTCACAGCACAGCAACACGACGTCGCGGCATCATCGCCATTTGCTGCTAATCATAACCTTCATGGCCCCTGATGGTCAATGTTGTCTCTCGTGTTGGGAAGCGCGCGATGTGGTGTGTCTCACTTGTTTCCGAAGCGTTGCAGCACTCTGTAGATTGCATCTGTTCCAAAATCGACTGACTCAATCGGTATACGTTCGTCGGCAGCGTGAATGAGCTGCAGGAAGTCAAATTCCTCATGCAGGTTCATTGGTAGAAAGCCGTACGTCTGAATGCCCAGTTGGGAGAAGATGCGCGCATCTGTAGTTGCAACCAACAGCAGGGGCATGGGAATGCCACCAGAGTCAAGCTCGCATAGAACTTGTCCCAAGGTGTCGAAAAGTCCCATTTCTGGCTCAGCGGGGCCAGGGTCGTGACGAATCAGTTCAAGCTCTGCGTCGTCGCCGATAATCTGTCGCAGTTCAGCTATCATGCTGTCGGGGCTACAGCCCGGAAGCAGACGTCCATCGAGGCTAAGGGTGATTTCGCTGGGAATCACGTTGATTTTCTCCCCGCCGTGAACAATAGTCGCGTTCACTGTGTTGTGCAGTAATGCATCAAACACTAATCCTTGCTGCCCGAGTTGATCTAGAACGCTGTCCGTCAAATTCGGGTCGAGAAGCTGAACGAAGACTGAGTCTATGGGAGAGGGTACAGCTGCAGCGATTGACTCAATCATTTGATGTGCTACAGGGGTAATATGTACTGGTAGACGGCTCTGCTCCAGGCTGTGGAGTAGTCGGGCGAGCTTGGCCATTGTACCGCCGCGGGCGGGAAAGGCGCCGTGCCCACCCGGCCCACGCAAGGTAGCCTTCATCCAGAGGGACTGCTTTTCGGCGACTTGAATAGGATAGAACTTTCGGCCGCCAATGTACATCGAAAAGCCGCCAAATTCTCCAATAGCATAACGAATCCCCTCAAAGTGCTGTGCATGGTTTCTTACCAGGTAGTCAGCTCCATAATCACCGCCAGCTTCCTCGTCACTTAGAATGGCAAGCACGATGTCGCCGGCCGGGGCGAGGTTTTCGACCTTGGCACGTAGGAAGGCGGCCAACATCATTGCTATGCCTCCCTTCATGTCGAGGGCGCCTCGGCCCCAGACGTAGCCATCTGCGACTTCTCCGTCGAATGGTGGGTGTGTCCAATCCTGATTGGCCGTTGTAACCACATCCACATGCCCGTAGAGCAGCAGCGGTGGCGCGGCACCACGCCCCTTCAGGCGGGCAATCAAGTTGGGGCGGTCGGGGTCTTTAGCCAGGGAAGTCGTTTCAAATCCCGCCTCAGTCAGTAGGCTGTCTATGTAGGCAACGCAGTGGACTTCGTTGCCGGGCGGGTTAGTCGTGTCAAAACGGATGAGGTTCTGCAGCAATTCCACTGGGCGTTGATAGATGGTGGCTTGGTCACCCGTAGATGGTGTCGACATTCATCACCTTCGACTGTTATTGTACCCTTCCTTGGCTTGCTGCTCAATGTCCCTTGGTAGATTGCTACGCCAACCTGTCTGCTTTTCAGATTCATTTTTAAGAGACTCTATGATACTGTTGGTGTGAAACGCAAGTTGGTAAGTCTAGCTTCGAGTTGGTTCTGATGGCTGGGCAAGAGTCATCAGTGGCAGGGCGGCTAGGCGTTATTTGAACCGTGCAGCTCACACCTTCGGGAGAGTCTTGGCAGTCTGGAAATTGAAAGCGAATCAATAACAGTTTAGAATGGATAGCCACTGCCCGCAGCCATCCGGCGATTTTCCCGGGAAACGCGGGCATTGTTGGCGGAGGAGCCAGGTGGCACAATTGAGAATGCAGAGGCGGAAATCACAGTGGGTGAGCTAACTCTCGATTATCTCTTCCACCCCAGGTCGATAGCTATTGCCGGCGTTTCAGACGATTCGGCCAAATTCAGTGCAGGTCGAATGTATATACAGAGCTTGATCGACATGGGGTTCAAGGGAAGCACTTATGCAGTCAATCCCAGTGGGGGACAGGCATTCGACTCAACAATATATCCGAGCATCAAGGATATTCCGGACAGAGTTGATTACGTTATATCAGCTATCCCGGCTCGATATACCCCCGACCTGATGGCAGATTGCGCTGCTAAGGGAGTGAGAGCTATTCACTTCTTTACCTCCGGTTTTGGCGAAATAGAGGATGGGGAGGGCAAGCGATTGGAGTCGGAGATACTCAAGGTAGCTCGCCAGAGTGGTATCCGAATCGTCGGTCCGAATTGTATGGGGCTATACTGTCCTGGAAGTGGCTTGTCATTCGCCCCGGACTTCCTCGAACAAAGCGGCTTTCCTAAACTCAGCGGCCCGGTTGGCCTTATTTCGCAAAGTGGCGGAAATGCCGTGTACTGTATTAAGGAAGCAAGTACCAGAGGTGTTTATTTCAGCAAGGTCATAAGCTACGGAAATGCTTGCGACCTTAATGAAACCGATTTCTTGGAGTATCTCGCTGATGACCCGGAGACCAGAATAATCACAGCCTACATCGAAGGGACGAGAGACGGTTCTCGCTTTGTCAAAACACTGAAGAGGGCAGCCGAAGTGAAGCCAGTCATAGTCTTCAAAGTTGGATCTACCGAAACTGGAACAAGAACTGCTGCCTCACACACTAGCGCCATAGCTGGCTCAAGAGGAACCTGGGAGAGTCTCTTAAAACAGGCCGGTGCAATACAGGTACATAGTATAGAAGAGATGGTTGATGTAAGCCTTGCTTTTCTGCGCGTGTCTCTTCCCAGAGGGAGAAACACCGCCATAATTGGAGTTGGAGGTGGGGCTAGTGTGAAGGCTGCCGATGACTGTTCCAACGCAGGATTGGCTCTGCCAATGTTGCCGGCACAGGTTAGGCGAAGATTGAAGGACATCTATACTACGGAGGCCGGGCGCATTTTTGCAAATCCTGTAGATATAGCTCCTTTTACTGGGTCAGATATGCTCGCAAACGCTATTAGAACAATTGCTGATTGTGATCAGATTGATGTACTGATTATTCATTTGGGGTTTGACACATGGGCTCTCGTGGACAGAAAGGTCCTCGTCGGACCCTATCTTGAGTCTATCCTTGACTTGAAAAACGTGATAGGCAAACCTGTAGCGGTTGTTCTGCACTCCCACGTCACGCACGAAGCCAGGCAGTTTGCTGCGCAGGCACAGGCGAGGCTGTGTAAAGCCGGATTTGCCGTGTACCCCTCAATTGGACGAGCTGCCAGTGCCATCAGCGAGCTCATTCAATATCACCAGTGGCGTAAGACAAGTCAAGAGGATGATACCTAGGGTACTGTCTTCAAAAGAACTCTACATTTGGAGGCCTTTTTCAGGATTACATCGGTGGCGGGTCTCCATACAAAAGGATAAGGGGTAAATCCTATTTTGTGAGTGTCAGGTCCCAGACCTGACACTCACGAGGTAGACTTCACCTCTATTTTCATGATTCGTTGGTGGGCATCTGCCCATGCCCGTTTGTTGAGTAATGACAAATCATCACTCTGAGACTTTCCCCTGTCGTCACGCTGAAGAAGCCCTTCGCCCCGCTTAGAATGAGAGAAAACGGAGTTGCAGAACACGCTCCTACCACATCGCCTCGGTGTCCGGAACCACGCGCTCTACTGCAGGGAAGACATCATAGCTGCATTGAATTCCCGCCGGTCAGAGGGGGGCACAGGCGCACCCTCCCTGGGTTCCAACTTCAGTGCATCCGTGGGGCAGACCGACTTGCATACGCCGCAGCCAATACAGCGCTCCTGAGACCGTACCACTATGTCTCCCTCCATGGTGAGGGCATCCATCTGGCACCTGTCCACGCAGGCGCCACACCCCGTACACTCTTCCTCATTAACGGTCATGACGAAGCTGGAGATGGCTGCCATGCTGGGAACGGCGGCGTTCTTAATACTCTGAATAACTGGGCAGTGGCAATCACAGCAGTTGCAGATAGAGTCGATGTATTGGCCGATGTTGGTGGAACAGTGTATGAGTCCCGCCTCCTCGGCACGGTCAAGGATTTGGAGTGCCTCTTCTTTGGACACCAGTCTGCCGAAACCCCGCTCGGCAACGTGTTTGGCCTGAGGGCCGAAGGTCATGCACACATCCTTGGGCTTGTCACAAGGCCGCCCCAGCAGCTCCCCATGATGGCGACAGTAGCAGATGCTAACCGCTAGGTGGTCTGAGTTGGTGACATACTCTGACACCCTATCGTAGGAATGGATCTCAACATCAGCGGGGATCTCCTCCTCCACAGGGATCACTCTGAAGTAAGGGAAAGCAGCAAAGCCCGTGGGAGCAGTTGCCATGTGCTGGTTGGCTACATTGAAGTAATCCTCAAACAGGCGGGCCAGCTTTTTGGCGTGGTCGTTCACTTCCCCTTTCATGAATTGAAATTCGAAGATGCCCGGGATAAGCGGCATCAAGCTGTAGACTGTCACCTGGTCTCTTTCACGAGTGGTAACGAGCCCTTTGTTGGCCATGGTTTCCAGAAGGCTCTCCACCCCCTTGGGGTCGCCGCCAGCGATCTCCTTGGCAAGGGTGGCCGCAGAAATGGAACTCAGGGGCATCTTTGTCGCCAGCTCTGCCTCCTCGGGGGTGAACAGCTCCTCCAGCAGCTCGAAAACCTTCTTACTCTTCAGGGCAGGCGTGACTGTCCCCCTCGAATTCAGCGCATCGGCCAGTTTTT